>JAAYJI010000081.1 GCA_012523015.1 Candidatus Hydrogenedentota bacterium | reverse complement strand
GTAGCTTCTTGGGCGCGATAAATCTCGCCCCTACACCGGAGGGTCTTGTGTGCCGCTCGTCCATTTTGTCCATTCGGCGCACGCGTAGCTTCTCGGGCGCGATAAATCTCGCCCCTACACCGGAGGGCCTTGTGCGCCTCTCGTCCATCGTGTCCATTCTGTCCATCCCCGTCCATCGTGTCCATTCTGTCCATCCGGTCCATCGTGTCCATTCTGTCCATCCCCGCTACCCCATGAATCCTCGGTGGTTTGAATTCCTGCGCCCTATAAGGCATAATCACTTTAGATTGACGGGCTTGCCGGAACAGGCGCCCGCGTTGCAGCGTTGGCGGCGGGGGCAGGTCATCTACAGGCACAAAGCCGTGCCGGCGCCGCACAACAAACAACACGCTTTTACCCTGCAAAACATGCCTTTAGCGATAGGGCAGCGCCGCGCTCACCCGTAGTTCCGGGCCATGGGCCGGCAGCCGAAGCCCGCCCCAACCAGAAGCACTTACTAAGGAGACCCTTCCATGAAAGCGGAACTCGATTGTTTAGAATGTATCGTGAGACAAGCCCTTCGCGCGGCACGGATGGCCGGCGATGATCCGGTCAAACAGCGGGAAGTCATTAACCGCGTTGTGGCGGAGATTCCGGGCATGTCCCTTGACGAGTCGCCCGCCGTCTTATCCCTAAACGCCTACCACTATGTCCACGATGTCTTCGGCATTGACGACGCCTACAAAGGGGTTAAGATCGAACAAAATAATATGATCCTTGCGCTGGAGCCCATGCTGAACGACCTTGTCGCGTCCAGTGATACGCCGCTCGTTACGGCGATTCGTCTGGCTGCGGCGGGCAACATCATTGATCTGGGCATCTTGAACAGCCATGAGATCGACCCGCGCGACGCCATCGACCAGGCCATGGCGGCTCCCCTCGCCCTGGAACATACGGACCGCTTTCTCCACGAGCTGAAAACATGCAAGTCACTCCTGTACCTGCTCGATAATGCGGGCGAAATCGTGTTCGATAAGGTGCTGATCCGTGAGCTGATCAAACACACGAAAGTGACCGCTGTTGTGAAGGCGGGCCCCATTATTAACGATGCCTGCCACGCAGACGCGGAACAGGTGGGTCTCACCGCACTGTGCGAAGTCATCGATAATGGCGGCGCTTATGTGGGTTCGCCGCTGAGCCTTGTGCCCGACTCTTTTCTTGAGATCATGAAAAACGCAGATATTATCCTGGCGAAAGGACAAGGAAATTACGAGACCGTCGATGATTTCGACGGCAACGTCTACCTCTTATTGAAAATGAAATGCGAGATTGTGGCACGGCACAGCGGTGTGCCCATGGGCGAAGCGGCTTTTATCTCAACGCGGGCACGACAAGAAAGGTCTTTGTAAAGACTGCGCTGCGAGCAGCCCTTAGCCGCGGCGGGCGCAGTCATTTGCTCTGCCCTTGCAATGCTTTCCATGCTGCCATGGACCGCTGCAGATGCACTTTGGCGTCGCCCTGAAGCCCCCAACACTGCAAGCCCACCGGCTTGTTGTATCCGAGCCTTTTTAAGGCGGCAAGCAAGGCGCCCACATCGAAGCTGCCGCTGCCGAGGGGCTGGAGCCAATCGCCGGGGCCCTTTGCGATGTCTTCGGCATGGTCTGCGCCATTGATGCTGACGGCGTGGAGCCACGGCATGGCTTCTTCCAAAAGGGCTTCCAAACCCGCCTCATTGTTCTCTTTCAGCCAGTGGCACAGATTAAACATGATCGCCACATTATCGCGATCGACGAGGCGCGCCATGTGGATGGCGTCATCAACCCGCTCCATCCAGAGGTCGGCATGGGGATAGAGCACGATTTCAGTGCCGGAGTCTTTGGCGAGGTCTGCCAGCTCACGGATAATTTTCACGCCCACTTCATCGCCGTCGCGGTCGGAAGGCGCCATGCCCTCCATGAGCGGGCAGATTTGCACCTGACGGCCCTTTAACAGGGGCAAGACTTCTTTTAATTGCGGACTGAAAGGCGTCTCCGTGTCCGCCATGTTGATGTGAATGGTGATTTGATAGAGCGTCAATCCCTGCGCATCTAGGGTGTCCAAACGTTCTTGGACATCATCGAGCCAGAGGTGTCCGACCCCTTGGAAGCCCAGGTCTTTAATCAGTTTCGCCTGCTCCTCCAGAGATCGATTCATGGAATCGTGGGTATCGAAACAATAGGCAAAAAAAGGCAGTGCTTCCGCTGTTTCCGCATAGGCGGCCGCGGTCCATAGGGCTGCGCTGAGGGCACAGGCTACACGCAATATTCTCATGGTAAAACTCCTATGCTTCGGAAAGGGGCATCAAGCGCGCCAAGGCCGTGTGTGCCGATTGACTTGTTTCAAGACCTTCTTGGCTATCTGCACATCTTCCTCAATTTCAAAATCGAACATACCGGCTAAAGAAAAATCAGCGCCGTTGTCGAAGACATATTGAAAGGCGTTTTCGGGCGGGATCGCCCCTGCCGCCATGACTTTGAAAGCGATCCACGGTTTATCCACTTGGCTCATGACGTCGATGACCGCCTGCGGATCTTGGCACCAATAGCCGGGCACTTCCGTATGGACTGCGCTCAGCTGATCGGGCCGCGGCGCGCTGGGATAGTTGTGGTGGTGGAAGGTTTTAATGTAGAAATCGGCAGGGACACCGTGCTCTTCACAACATTCGATGACGCGCAAATCGTGGGCGCCGACGCCGCTGGGCAAACCGAATTCATGACCGATGCCGACAGCCCGTTTCATGGCGTCCACGTTGCCTTCTGCGGTGAGCCGGTCGGCGGCTACGCCCCATAAATAGACGGCTTCCACGCCCATATCGACGATTTCTTTCACTTGTCGGCGATAGGCGGCGGCATCTTCATCCACCTGCAGGGTGGGACAGATAATCCATTGTATTTTGCCGCCCCGGTCGTGTCGATAGGTACGCAAGGTTTCCATGGCACGGGGTACAGTGTGGATGACCAGCGTGTTGACGCCGTGCTTTTCCGCCACCGCCATGGTCTCCATGATCTTCTCGTCCGTATTGTAGTGTTCGCACAAGGTGTAGACATATTTCAAGTCGCGGCTGTGCGTGAAGTGGGTGAGCAAATTGCCGCCGAGCAAAATGCGGCTGATAGAAAGATCGCCGATCTTTCCTTGGGGCAGCGCGCCCTCCGGTTCCAAGTCAATGGGCTTGGGCAGCTCCAATTCGTCGCGGGGCTGGCCATGGGCTTTATGGGCGCCTGCCAAGGTGCTGCCGGCGAGGGCTGCGCCCCATAAGGACTGTTTCACAAAATCGCGTCGGTTCGTGTCTTTATCCATCGCTCATCTCCCTGATTTATGCATGAAAAAACAACCGTCCAACTGCGTATCAGTATAGCATAAGCGCCTATGCCCTGTCTGTGGCCGGAGGAGAAGAAAAGAGCGCCTTTCTCTACCACGGGCGGCACGTTACGGGAAAAGAATGGGATCAGCGTTCGTTGCGCAGCCGATCACTGAGCAGGCTGTTTCTTTCGGCGATATCGGCGTTGTGCACGGCCATGGCAACAGCTTTGCCCGAACCGATGATGACGACCAGTTTTTTGCCCCGCGTGATGGCCGTGTACAAGACATTGCGTTGGAGCATCATATAATGCTGCGGGAGCAGGGTCAGCACCAGGGCGGGATATTCGCTGCCCTGCGCCTTGTGAACGGTGGTAGCGTAGGCCATGGCGAGATTATCGGTGGCGTCGAGGGGATACAATACGCGGCGCTCATCTTCAAAGCGCACTTCCATTTCGCCTGCCTCTTCGTCGAGGAGCGTGACCTCGCCCACATCGCCGTTATACACGTCAAGATCATAATTGTTCTTGGTTTGCATGACCTTATCGCCCACGCCGAAGCTGCGGTGCGGGATCCCTTTGCCGTCGGGGTTAATCGCTTGTTTCAAGGCGAGGTTGATGCTTTCCACGCCTGCGCCGCCCCGACGCATGGGCGCGAGCACTTGGATATCTCGGAGCGGGCTGAAGCCATAGCGTGCGGGCAGCCGCCGAGAGACCACTTCCACGATGGTTTCCAAGACGCGGGCGGGGTCTTGCCGTTCGATCAAAAAGAAATCTCGGTCGTTAAATTCGGGCATTTCGCCGAGATTGATGCGGTGGGCATTGCTAATGATGCCGCTTTCTGCGCCTTGTCGGAAGACCGTTTTAAGGCGGACGACGGGGATGACGCCGGAGGCGATGATGTCGAACAAGACATTGCCCGGCCCCACGGAAGGCAGCTGATCCACGTCGCCCACGAGTACCAGTCGTGTGCCCGGCTGCAAGGCGCGAAAAAGGGCGTGCGCCAACTGCACATCGAGCATGCTCGCTTCGTCGACAACCAGCATATCCGTCATCAAGGGGTTGTTTTCGCCGCGCTGAAAACTGCCCGTGGCGGCGTTGTATTCCAAGAGGCGATGAATGGTCAAGGCTTCTTTGCCGGTCGCCTCTTCCATACGTTTGGAGGCGCGTCCTGTCGGCGCGGCAAGTTGGTAGGCGATACCTTTCGCTTCCATGATCGCCAGCAGACTTTTGATGACCGTTGTCTTGCCTGTGTCGGGGCCGCCGGTGATGACCATGACCTTCGATTGTACGCCGACACGGATGGCTTCTCGCTGTTCGTCGGAGAGGGCGGAACCCACCCGTTGTTCGACCCAAGTCAGCGCTTTTTCTACCTGTATGGGCACATGATCCAAGGGGGCGCGGAGCAGTCCTTTAAGCTTGGCGGCACAGCCCACTTCGGCATGATAGAGAAGCGGCAGATACCAGGCGTCTTGGTCGCGGACGATTTCTCGGGTCTCTGTCATCTCCTGCAGGATTTCAGGGAAAGTGTCCGTCGGCAGTTTCAACAGCGCCGCCGTCTGCTGATTTAATTGGTCGATCTGCAAGTAGCTGTGACCGCTGTCGCCCGCTGTGTTGAGCGCGTGGAGGACGCCCGCCTTTATCCGCGCCGGCGCGTCAACGGCAATGCCCATTTCGCGGGCGATACGGTCTGCGGAGAGGAAGCCGATGCCTGTAATGTCCCGCGCCAGCTGATAGGGGTTGGCGCGCATGATGGCGGCGGCGCCTTCGCCGTAGTGCTTGTGAATGCGTACGGACAGTGCGGCGGAAATGCCGTGGCTTTGCAGGAAAATCATAATGGATTGGATGGAACGCTGCTCTTCCCAGGCTTTGCGGATCTGCTCGGCGCGCTTGCGGCCGATGCCCGGGACACGGCGCAGCCGCTCGGGATGTTCGTCGATCACTTGCAGCGTTTCCGTCTTGAAGGCGTCCACAAGGCGCTTGGCATAGACGGGGCCGATGCCGGGGATGAGCCCTGAGCCGAGGTACCGTTCGATACCGTCAACGGAGGTGGGCAAGATCACTTCCGCTGCGTCGGCGCGGAACTGGCGGCCGAAACGCCGATTCTCCACCCAGCGCCCTTTTAAGCGGACCGTCTCGCCCGGCGACACGGCCATGAGATTGCCGACAAAGGTCAGGAGCGCCTCGGAATCTTTGCCGCGCAGGCGCCCCACAAAAAAACCGTTCTCCGTGTTCTCATAGACAATGCGTTCGACAACCCCTTCCACGATTTCGGCGCCGGCACCGTCTGTGTAGGAAGCCGATTCTTCCGCAGCTTCCCGGCGCTCGAAATCTTCGGGTATGGAATCAAATACTTCCGAGTTACTCATACGCACCTCATGGCAGCGGTTCCCCGTCGAAACGGCGGAGACTGACGATGTCCATGGCGACCCGCGGGCTGAGCGTGGCAAGATGAAGCGCCGTCTCCGCCATATCCTCGGGCTGCATCCAGCCGCTTTTATCGCGATGGGGCATGGCATCTCTGGAGAAACGAGTGTCTACACCGCCGGGACATAGGGCGTGGACGGCGATAGAATAGGGACGCAGTTCCAAGGCGAGGCTCTTGGTCCAGCCGTTCAGCCCGTGTTTCGCCGCACAGTAGGCGGCTTGTTCGGGAAGGGCTTTCAAGCCCGTGACGCTGGACATGTTGATGATCCTGCCTTTGCGCCGCGCCATCATGTGGGGCACGAGGGCTTGGCAAAAGAGGAAGGCGCTCGTCAGATTGACTTGCAAGGAGCGCTGCCATTCCTCGAGGGTCAGGGTCCAGATGGGCTTAAAACAAGCGTAGCCCGCATTATTCACCAGGATGTCGATATGACCCAGCGCCGCGAGGGCGTGTTCTGCCGTGGCGTGGATCGATTCGGGAAGCGCCACATCACAGGGCAGCACGAGGGCTCGGCCGCCCGCAGCACGCACTTCTTCGGCTACGGCGTCCAGCTCGCTGCTGGTGCGCGCAGCCAAGGCTACATGGCAGCCTTCCCGCGCGAAAGCCAGCGCGATGGCACGGCCGATTCCCCTGCCGGCGCCGGTGATTAATGCGTTTTGTCCCGTTAATTTCATGGTACTTCCTAGGGGCTGTGCCCCGACACCCCCGGTCGGCGCGGTCATGCCTCAGCTGCGCTCATATTCTTCCGCCATGGTATACATGTCTTTTTGCAGGATGGCGGCGTCGCCGGAGTAGAGGGCATTGCTCAAGGGCACGGCATCTTTCTGGTTGCGCAGACGCGAAGGATCCTGCCCGTGTTCGCGGAGCACGTTGAGCACATCCAAAATCTTGATACTACGCGGGTCGTGCCGGGGCTGGTAGGTGACGGGCGTTGTCGCTGCGGCGGTCACCAATTGCCCTTCATGAAGCGCCTCCAGCGTTTCGCTGACAATGCGCGTGGGCACATTCCACAGCTCTGCCGCCTCCTGAGCCGTCGGATATAAAAGGCGGTGGCGATGGCGGTAGGCAAGCTCCATCATGAGACGAATGGCGAAAAATTCGCGGTACGCTTGGGGCGCGCCCTCGGCAAGACGTTCCATGGCAAAGGTCTTTTCGTTTTGATAGGCGAAAGAGACGAGCGAACCGGATAAAAGAATGATCCAACTAATATAAATGTACATTAACAGCAGCGGGAAAAGGGCGAAGGTAAAGAAGAAATTCGTGTAGCGAACGAGGCCCATCTGGAATTTTACGTAGGCCCAGGAGTTGAGCAGGAAGAGGAGGGAACCGACAATGCCGCCAAGGAGCGCATAGCGGAAATGAACCTTCGTGTTGGGGACAATGTAATAGATGAGCGTCAGCGCTAAGCAGAGGAACAGAAACTGCAGGAGCCGAACCGCGAAGGTGAAGCTGCCGAGCATCTCGGAGACATGGGGATTCTCCAGGGCGGCGTTCATGCCCATGATCGACGCGGCGACAAAGGGTAAAAAAAGCGTGATCATCATATAGTGGCTGATGACCAAAAACAGATTGCGCTGCCGCTTCACGCTCCAGATGCGGTTGAGCGTATATTCCACGTTGCGCATGAATACGAAAACAGTGGTTAGGATAAAGATAAGCCCCGATAGGCCGACGGTGCGGGGATTGTTGACGCCCGACTCGGCCAATGAAACAAATATCTTGACTGGGTTCGTGTAATCCGCAGCCTCCGTAATGGATTCGCCTTCTTTAAAGATGGGAAAGACCCAGCCGATGATTTGCTGTTTGAGCTGCTCATCGCTATTCGTTTTTCGCGGAGCGCCCACCGAAAGGACGGGCGTTGTCCCCTGATCAACGGGCGGCGGCAGCGGCTTGCTGTCTATATCCGAAACAAGGGCGCCATCGGGGGCGCACTCCCCCTGCTCCTCCTCATCCTCATCACCGTTATCGCCGTGACGTAAGGCGGAGACCGCTTTGTAGGTTTGATTGTCCATGCGCTGGTAAATCTGATCGCCAATGTTGAAGGTTTGGATGAGGAAAAACATGAGGGCGAGAAAAGGGACGATGAACAATAGGGTTGCGAAGGTGAGCGCCGAGGCGCGGAGCAGGATGGTCTCTTCCATCAGGCCGCGGGCAAGCAAAATAATAGCGCGGATTTGCTTGATAATCAGGCCGTTGGGCACCTCTTCGCCGGGCAGACCAATGCGCCAAATATCGTGGGCGACGAATTGCCGACCACGCTTGAAGGATTCTATCCAACGCCGAAAATTACTCAAAACCTTGTGTTTCATAAAGACCCTATGGAAGGCTTACGGAGAATGATTAAAACGAACCCTACCATTAAACACAATGAAGCCTGTAAAATACAAACGCGATGCCCCCACACCCGGAAATACCCGCCTTTTAGGGCGGCTACAAACTTGATTTAAACAAAATATACGTGCTATCATGGGCACATTCTAACACTTCATTCCGCGATAGCTCAGTCGGTAGAGCGGGTGGCTGTTAACCACTAGGTCGCAGGTTCGAGTCCTGCTCGCGGAGCCATCCAATTCCCGATGCCTTTGGCCTCGGTTTTAGTTTACGCGACGCCCCGGTCCAACACAGGCCGGGGCGTTGTCGTATCTGCCTGCCAATGCGCGACTTGCACCGCCCCCCTACCACTACTGTATTCTCATGTTATGAGACCGTTGCAAACCTGCAAGCGGAAGGAAACCGGCAGGTTCCCCACGCTCAGGCGAAAAACTCTCACGAAACATGAGAGTTTGCGCTTAACAACTTCGAGTTAGTAAACAGCGGGGTTGCCCACGGCCACCCCAACGGATACCGGACGTTAATTAATATGGATAAACTGTCAACCACAACCATCGATCAGGCGACGCTTGATGAGATCATCCGGCGCATTCTCGCCGTTGCCTCTCCCGAGAAAATCATCCTCTTTGGTTCCGCCGCCACCGGCACAATGACTGCGGACAGCGATATAGACTTGCTCGTTGTGGAGGCGAATCCGGGTGACCAGCGCAAAGAAAGTGTTCGAATCCATTCAACTCTTCGAGGACTCGGTTATCCTTTCGATATTATCGTGATCGGAAGCGAATGGTTTGAATCCAGCAAGAACGTCATCGGCGGCATCGCTTATCCGGTGAACAAGGAAGGACGCGTGCTTTATGCAGCCGCGTGAGATACGACGGTTTTGACCCTATATGCGATGGAAATCCTCTGATCTGGTGCGATTTTTTTGGATAATAACGCAGCCATTTGTTATTATCTGGCTACGTTTTTATCCAGAAAGAAATACTTATGACGTCGCCAAGGCACAAAGCGATCAAAATCATTACCGAAAACGGAGGGACGATCCGGACCGGAGAGGCGCTCGCGGGCGGCATTCACCCGCGCACGCTGTATGCGCTCCGGGACAACGGGACGCTGGAAATGGTCGTACGCGGGCTTTACCGCCTTGCCAGCCTTCCACCTGCGGGCGACCCCAACCTGGCACTTGTTGCCGGTCTATTCCACAGGGGGTAGCGATCCTGCTTGAAACGGCTGCTTGAGGTGGCGTCCGCTATCACCGCGTGTTGGGCATTTGTGAAGGAATCACGATGAAATCAGCATTTCCGCCTCAACGGTATCCGCATCTGCTTCAAAGTCCATTCCCTCTTCTTGCTCTGCGCCACTGTATGCAGCCTTACCCATTGCCTTTTCAATCAGAACCAGCAAACGCCTTTGGCGGTCGGACATGAATGCTTCGAAGTCATCGCTGCGCAATATTTTCGGGTCAATCAGGTGTGAGCGCAGATAGGCATCCAATCGGTCCCGCTCAATGCCTGGTGTCTGCTTGTCACCATTCTCCAGTTTGGCCAAATATTCAGATGGCGCAACGCCACCGATGATGCGATTTGTTCGAAATGAAAGCGGTGATTTGTTGATAATGGAATCGTATATCGCTGGTATAATGCTCTGCTTCTTGCACCAATCCTGCGGGAAGATATGGTGAATATCCACGTTCTCGCCAAAGAACACAGTGTGGTCGAACTTCTGCCCGGAACGGAAATCCTGCGCCCCTTCCTTCATTAGCAGTGCGTTCACCCCTTTATAGGCAGCAGATAACCTCATGCGCATCGTCTTTAGTCGGTCGGCGCGGAAGATGGTCTCGCTCACAGTGGTTGGCTCCGGTCCACCTTGCAGCCAGCGCGGTACTTCCATAAAATCCCGTGCAACGCGAGATTCCACAGCCGAACCGTATAACTCACCAAACACGCCATTCCAGTACCACTGCACCAGTTTGGCGCGATTGGCCTCGTGCTCCCAGGCATCCCCAATGTCAGCGATGATGGCGGCAAGCGGGACGATCTGCGATTGGTAAGGAAGATCGAAGATGCGGTAGATATGCAGCATGTGCAGGAATTTCGCTGCCTGCATGAAACCGTGCTCCACTTGTTTTTCGTATTGCTTATATGCGGTAAGCGGGAGGTTTAGTAATGCCTGTCGGTTGCCAATCACAGCCGGTAGTTCTTTGCCTGTCTTGCCTGCACGTTCTGCTGCACGACGGCGTTCTCGCGTATAGAACAGGGAGACCGCTTGAAGAAAATCGGTATTGCTGACGTTGGCGATTATGCCCGTTTCCGAATCCGCAGGGCGCAAGGTGTCCACAAAACGCCGATGGCGGCCCCTCTGGCCGTCATCGCCATACCAGTCCTTCCGCAGTTCGTGACCATCGGCGGCATACATTGCTGTCACGAGTTCGAAGGCATCCAGCGGCTTGCCGCCAGTATTCACCTTCTCGAATACCACGCAGACCGCCTCCTTTGAAGTGGACCGGTCGAGAGATATCACTGGCACGCGGTAGTACTTGAAGTTCTCCAGTACGTCGCGCTTGAACTTGCGAAAAGTCTCGCGAACGTGTTCGTTGGTGTCGCCTTTCCAGTGCAGATCGAAGCCATCCTGCCAGCGATCCCAGTCGAACACCTGTGTCAGCGGGTACATCAGCGCTGAATACTCGTTCTCGGATGTGGACAAGTTCAACACGACTCCGCGACCAAAATTTGCACGGATTACGCGATCTTCCGGCACTCCAACAATGGCCTCTTCGCGGTCGGAATTCACATCCAGTGCCTTGCTTATGTCGATGTAGAACCAGCGTTTAACTTTCTTGTTCTTGGGCGTGACGGTCTCGACTACCTTACCGCGCAGCGTTACTTGATACAGCGATGTCATGCGCTGCTGTCCATCGAGTAGCAGCGAATAGGGCGAGATATTCTTAGCCTCGTCCGGCGCTCCTTCAACGGGACGCGGTTTAAAATTAACATCACCACCCGTATCCAGCGTCATCAATGCGCCCACTGGAAAAGCGCGTGAAATTGATGCGATCAGGCTCTTGATTCGCTCTTCGTCCCACACCCAGCTACGTTGAAAATCCGGCAACTGAAGAATGCCGCTTCGGCAATCGTCCAGAAGTTTGTAGAGATCATAAGGATTGGTTTGGAAGGTTGAGCCGGCCATTTGAGATTATTCCTTTGGGTTCGCTCTCTTGGGCTTTCTCGGTCCCGATGTCATCGCACCTCAAGTCTTGGTCATGTTCGCGCAACGCCTCTTGTCGGGCTTGTCGGGGCCTGTATCGCACTTGTTGAGACTTGCACTCGCGTGGTCCCGATTCGCTTGGTCCGGGGGCTGCCTCGATCAGTAACAGGAGGAACCTGATGTGAATCATACCCCAAGTACTGTTCGAGGATCAATTGATAGGGTTTACTATTCCAGTCCAACATTTTGCGCAGGGCGGATGCGGGTTTATGGCGGAGACTGGGTTTCGTTCGCGGGAAATGCATTTGCCATTGCAGTCAATACAATTTACTTTTCTGGGTTTTAGTTTACACGACGCCCCGGTCCAACACAGGCCGGGGCGTTGTCGTATCTGCCTGCCAATGCGCGACTTGCACCGCCCCCCTGTCTCTACTGTATTCTCATGTTATGAGACCGTTGCAAACCTGCAACCGGAAGGAAACCGGCAGGTTCCCGGCGCTCAGGCGAAAAACTCTCACGAAACATGAGAGTCTGCGCTTAACAACTTCGAGTTAGTAAACAGCGAGGTTGGACACGAGAAACCCAACAAAAACCGAGTGTTAACCAACATGGACGAAACGTCGGTATAACCATCGACCAGGCGACGCCGGACGAGATAACCGAGGAAAAAGCCGCATGAACGCACTTGGCTCAGGACTCACCAAGGAAAGGGGTACGCCCTTCCCCTATGTCGCCCTCCGTCGCCGCTCATGGCTGAGCAACGGACGGCTCCGACGAGAAAGGGCTTTGGTCCCGCCCAAAAACACAAGCACCCAAACTGCAGAAGGAGGCCCCAAACCAAGAGTGCGCAACTTGACACACGCTACCGATGCAGATCGCGCAGTGGGAGAAGCAACTCGTGGAAAACGCGCCGCTGTGCTTCGAGCGCGGCCGCAATGGAGGTGTGGTGGACCCCGAAGCCCTCACGGCACCCCTGTACCAGGAAATCGGCCGGCTTAAGATGCGGGGTAGGCTCACAGCACAAAGAGCCGAAGCAGTCAGTGAACATCAACTGCGCGAGACGTCGGACCCGCTCTTTGAAACCGCCACCGAGTATCGCGAGGAAAAGTCAAGATGTGATTTTCCTCACTTTGAAATTTCTCGAGAACGTCCATTTCGAGGTCATACCAAGGTCATCGCTTTCACTTTCGACACAAGCCAGAATTGTATCTCCCTCTTCTATATGCTGGGCCGCCATATAAGCGATATCGCTTTCCTGGAGATCAACATACAAAGCACCTTTGCCTACTATATCCTTGAGAGTTGCCTCTTGAGGGATGATATCCAAATCGATCTCGTCTATCACAAAAAGGGATATAACTGAGCTCTTTGTCTTCGAACTCGTCAAGGACAAATCTATGCCGAATGCAGCCGCGAAGATGTTTCGCAAACGATTTCTCACATCATTCCCACCTTTAACTGCCGAATCGCTCACGTTAATACTCGCGTCAACCAAGGCTTCCAGCACGTCGGAAAGCTTGGCGAGGTCGACCGTCTTGTAATCGATTGCACCCACTATCAAGGCGTAAAGCATTTTCAGAGTATTAATCGCCTCCAAAGCATCTGTTCTCAAATCAGCATCTGCTTTGGCCTTGAAACAATTGTTAAAATGGAGGCAATCGTTTCGTAATCTTCTGATCACGTGAAATTTGTCGCTTAGTTCCGCTGTAATAAGACCATCATCCTGAAGCTTGTCTATGCGATCCTTTTGTCTAAGCTTGTCGTAAGATTTGCCGCTGTTCGCGGCAATAAAACGGCACAAGTCTTCAGCACAGACACCAATGAGAGCAATCGCACTTTGATATGCGCCAACCGAATAGGTGAATTCCGCTTCCTTCAGGAGTCGCACAAACTCCCCTGTCTGCTCGACAACCCCAATGTCATCGATTTCCCAAAGTCGAGTTATAATCTCGTCCAGACTCTCAGCAAACCACTGGGAGTAGAGACATTTCGTAAACTCTTTATCCCTATCCCGCCAGGTTGCACTGTCGCTCGCCGACATTCCAAGATTCTCATAGTCACACTTTCGTGCATCAATGTACATGGTCTCTCTCCACTTCGATAGCCCCAATGTTTACTGGGCGTTATGGCTAATGCAAGTATATTCCAATTAGAGATCAGTTTTCACATCCAGAACGACCGCACAGGGACAGGCCATTACTCACGGCATATTCAAAACACACTCGTGTACGTCAAGATTCTCAACATCCGCCGCTGCTCGGTCCAATCATGTTCCACTGTCAGTGGGCGTATGTCGGCGTACTTGAGCTCATCGCGCGCATCTTCGGTATAGGGCAGGAAGAGGAGGTTTTCCTGGATGTCAGGCGCGAGGAGACGGAGGTTCATGATCTGGGTGATACGGGCGCGGCTGACGTGACCGAGGCGGGCGAGGTCGGCCATGTCGGTGACTTCGCCGCTGGCGAGCAACACCTCGAAGTGAATAGCGAGCGCCATAAGCCGGGATAACCGCGGCACACGGCCGGGTTTACTATCCTCGGTTCCGGGGGACGCATTGCCCTTAAGCAGGCGTTTTCTTCCGTGTTGGAAACGTTCAATGTGAACCGGAAACTCAACTGTCATTCCGCTCATTATCGCTCTCCTCTATGGTGGTGTCGCATTCACGGGCCAACGCATGAATGCCATTGGGCTGAAAGGTTAAGGCAATCTTGCCTGCTTCGCCATAGTAGCCAAGACGCTCGACAACTAAATTCATTACACGGCATTGTTCGCGCGACCTGAGGTGGTCCCAGACCGGATTGAATAACGACAGGGCTGCGGACATTTCTTGTTCCGTGACGAGTTCGCTGGACACTGCAACAACTTCCTCGCGCAGTTCCGTACTCCGGCGACGGATCTGTTCGATTTGGTCCTGCACGTCCGCAAGTTGCCGTGTCTCTGCACCGGACATCTCCCCTACATCCGCCATTATTTTTACCAGTTCTCGTTCCTGCCCGGATAGGCTGTGCAACTCGCGTCGGAGCACATCCTGCTCGCGTTGCAATTCATGGAGCCGTTCTTCATTCTCCGCACGCGCGCTGGCCACGGCTTCAGCCACGAGCGCATCATCGTTGCCGATATGCCGGATCTGCTCAACCACGAACTCCTCTATATCATGGGCGGGGACCGACCGTGTCGGACAGGTCTCCCATCCGTATTTTTGCGCATGAGAACAGACGTAATAGCGGTAGCGCCGGTTGCCGCGCGATGTGTACGCGTGAACCATGGCAGCGTTGCAGGATTCACAGACAAGCAGCCCCTACAGCAGCGCGCCGTATTTATTTCGCACACGTGCACCGCCGTCGGTGCCGTTTTGCTTGAGCAGGGTCTGTACGCAGTTCCAGATGTCTTCTGAGACCAGTGCCGGCTGCTGACCGTCATAGATGGTACCCTTGTAGTTGACCTTGCCAATGTAAATAACGTTCGTGAGCAGTTTAAAAAGGTTCGTTTTGTTGAAATCACGGCCGCCATGTTCCTTTCTCCGCTTGCTTGTCCAGTGTTTGGTGGTGTATCCGCGCCGGTTGAGTTCCTGGGCCGTGCGCACGAGCCCTTGATGCTCCAGGTAGCAGGCGAAGATGTCGCGCACCTGCTCGGCTTCCGTCTCATTGACGAGTATGCGCCCGCCAGCAGGATCGATGTCGTAACCCAGTACTGGACTGCCGCCTACCCAACGGCCCTTCTTGCGTGCGGCGGACATCTTGTCACGGGTACGCTCAGCAATGATCTCCCGTTCGAACTGGGCGAAGGAAAGCAGGATTTTGAGCGTCAGGCGACCCATCGAATGGGTCGTATTGAACTGCTGCGTTACTGAAACGAACTTGGCGTTGTTCTTTTCCAACGTCTCCATAATGCGAGCAAAGTCCACTAAGGAGCGGCTGAGGCGGTCCACCTTATATACCACGATACAGTCGACCTTGTCCTTTTCAACATCATCGAGCAAACGCTTCAGTGCGGGCCGTTCCATATTGCCGCCTGTGAAACCACCGTCATCATATAGGTCTGGAAGGGCAATTCATCCTTCGTGGCGTTGGCTGGCGATGTACGCTTCCGCGGATTCGCGCTGGGCATCCAGCGTGTTGAATTCCTGGTCAAGACCTTCGTCGGTAGACTTGCGCGTATAGATGGCGCAGCGAATACGTTGGGGAGTATTGGGTTCAGTAGATCGAGTCTGTTTGGGCACGCTAATCTCCTATTATCGCTTCAGTCCGAAGAAGTCAAAACCATTCCAGTTCGTGCCCGTGACTTCACGTGCAATGGCTGATAAGGACTTGTAAGTTTTACCATTGCAGCGAAATCCTTGCTTGATAACACGCACCTCGATATCCGTGCCCTTGTAGTTTCGCCTCAGGATTCCACCTAACGCAGGAAGCCGATTGTCCCGAGGGGTGAAAGGGTGCCTAAAGGTGCGTTCCGGCTCTGCGGGTCGAGGTGGGTCGAACGTGCCGCGCGGCGCCCGCACGCGCAGGTCGGCTTCGTTAGCAAGTTCCGCAGCACGCAGACGCGCTCTTTCGGAGATATCCCCCTCCACGAGCACTTGTTTGCGCCAAGCGATGCGCTTTACAAGATAGACCTTGTTGTTGGCCTTGGTCCCTTCGCCAGTCAACCGCAGGAATTCTCGTTGCAGTTGCCCTACGGTCATATCATTGAGCCGTGCGACCTCTTCCTGGATGTTCAGCGTCATTACATTTTCCTTTCCGGCTCTCAGCCGTGGTTAATTACTGTCGCAATGAACGCTTGGTTGGGCGGGCGAAATCAAGTCATTCTGAGAGGAAAGATGCAACTGCGCCTCCGAAGCCAAAGATGTGCCCTCTGTAGCGCAGCGGCGGATAATCTCGTTGTAGTCCACGCGCTTGCGAAAGCGCAGAAAACCCTTCGCCAACAGACTGGCAAGTTCGCGGCGACGAGCCTCCATAGTCATTTCTTGTGGTTCTTCGATTCCAATCATTTTCTGCTGCTCCCAGATGGTTTCCACATGGGCCGCCAGTCAGCCCATGCTGTTTACTTACCGAGAAGCAAGCAAATATGTCCGAACCGTGAACCCGCCAGTCAATCTGTTGTACGTGGGAAATGCGAATTGACATTTGTTTCCCGAATCGTTTACAATAACCTAAACAGTCAATAGTTGGCGCCGATATATGGCGCCTTTCCTTATTGGACAAAAATGGAAAGTAGATATAACCATGCCCGGTAATAAGGCATTCGGGAACCGGATACGCGGTCTGCGCGAAGAGAAGCGAAAGACGGACCCCAGTTTTTCCTTGCGGCAATTTGCTGAGAAGGTAGGCATCAGCCCGACCTTTTTGTGCAAGGTCGAAACCGGTGAGTTTGATCCGCCGAGTGCGGAAAATATCAAGCGCATGGCCAATCTGTTGGATTGCGATGCGGATGAATTGCTGGCGCTGGCCGGCAAGGTTGATCCCGCGTTGTCGGACATCATCAAGGACAAACCTAAAGTGCTGGCCGATTTTCTACGTGTTGCCAGCGGCCGTAGTGAGGCCGAAATACGAAGATTGACTGAGCAAATGCTCAAGAAAGATGAGGTGAAGGAGAAGTAACCCTGCAGTACCCTATTAAGTATATGACAACAGACCAAATCGAACAGGCGGCCATGGAACTGCTTGGGCTGTATGCCGGCCGGTACGGGATGGATGATTCGACTGCCATTCCTGTTGACATGGTGGTCGAGAGTACCTTGGGGTTGACCCTTGAGTTAGACGATCTTTCCAAGCGTCTTGGGGCTCAGGATATTCTTGGCGCTACATGGATTCAGTCGAAAACGGTTGTTATCGATCAGTCCTTGGAGCCCTCGGAGAATCCAGCAATGGAGGGGCGTTTCAACTTTACCCTCGCCCACGAGGCTGGGCATTGGGTTATGCATGCTCATCAGATTGCGGATATCCCGGAACAGGCAACACTATTCGACATCTCAACGGCCCCATCCATCGTGTGCCGCAGCAGTCAACGGAAAGAATCAATGGAGTGGCAGGCAGATCGTTTCGCTAGCTACCTTCTGATGCCCGAAGACCGCATCATGAATTTCTGGCGGGAAATTCGCGGCGGACTGGACCAATACATGGCCTTCGAAGAGATCGAGGCCATCAAAGCCCAGTCGGAGTATCCAATCCCTGTTACCCAGGTTGCGAAAGATATGGCAGAACACTTCCGGGTCTCCGGACAGGCGATGCAAATCCGTCTTGAAGGGCTGAAACTCATATTGGCGGAACACCCCGAACCGGACCTCTTCTCCGGTTAATCCCCAGACAAAAATAGCGACTATGTACCGCATTTTCATGCGGTAGGTGTTTAGTGTTTACTTATCAGTTCGACCCAACGTATGGAAGGAGTATTAAAATGCGAGCAAAGTTTAACGAAACGATGACTAAAGTTGGTGCGCCGCCTATCGAGTTCTGGGAGAATGATCTCGAATTGGGCATCGAAGACATTCTCCGCCGTATTGAGGAGAATGGCTCCCTTAGCGAATGGGTGCAGAGTTTGGACAAGCGCCGCACCAGCGTTCTATGCCAAAATCTTGGTCTTAAACAAGGCCGCGGTCTGGATGACCGCCGGGCATCCCTTTC
Source organism: Candidatus Hydrogenedentota bacterium (assembly GCA_012523015.1). Classification (NCBI taxonomy): domain Bacteria; kingdom Pseudomonadati; phylum Candidatus Hydrogenedentota; species Candidatus Hydrogenedentota bacterium. The sequence continues at coordinate 11,898 of JAAYJI010000081.1, read as the reverse complement.
TGAGTGCAATGGCACCCTCACGCCCTATCTTTTGGTGGCGCATTTCGGCCGGGGCAAATCCCATGCGGCAATCGAAGAACTCGCCTGCCGGAGCCTGCCTTCTGATGTGGTGGACGCCTGTCGCGTCAATGAGGAACGACATGACATCCTCGCGTTGCTTTTCGCACTCTTCCGCCACGACGCCGGATTGCTCCGAGAAGTCTTTCACCTGGACAAAATTCACCGGACGGGGTTTGCACGCATGACAATGGCAACCGAAGCGCGTAAACCAGAAAAGCACTCCTTCCAGGAATTTCTACGTTCTGCGGGCGCCATACAGGGATTGGGGGTTGCAGATGATGTACTGCGCGATGGGCAAACGAGCGAGCTGCGGGACGTCATCGAACTAGATGACCGTTTACTGGTTTTCGTTCGCCGTGGTGAACGCCCAGAACACATTGTTCGGGACAATCAGATTGTACACGGCCACCGGCCGGAATGGATCATTCTTGATTTTGAGTCTGGCGCGAAGCGAGTCAATATTGCCTCGAAGAGCATCAACGAATCGTTGGAGATTGCCAACCAGCTTGCATCGGGATACTTTGGCAAGGCTGTCGAATATGCCAATGAAACCGAGTTGACCTACTCCAAGCAACTCGAGCGTCTGCTCAACCGACTTTGTCACGGTGAAGATAATACGCTCGAGTGGGTGGAAATGCTGTTCGCCAACTCCCCGCTCGACGGTGCGCCAAAGCTCAAGATCGCTGGACTGACCGCCATAGGCCCGGCCGTCCGGCATTTTGAGACTGCTGTAGGAGGGCTCCTGGGGCATCTCGATTGCATTGAGAGCATCAAGGTCCGTTTTGCAAAGAAGCGGGTGAGTATTATCTTCGAACGGGAAGAAGAGCATGAGGAAGATGAATTCGTTGTTCGGTATTCCGACCACCGACTGAATGTGTTTGAACGCCGCAAGTTCGAAAACTATATGAGGGACGAGTATGGCATCCCGGTCCTGTCAACGGAAAAACGTTTCAAAAAAGAGTTGTAATCTACTGGATAAACTTCTGACGGATGGCGCCTGCCTCGAACTCAAGGCAGACGCGAAAGACGCCGCGGAAGAACTTGCCGGGCTCGGTATTCTCACGGTTGAGTCCCGAGAATATGTGCGTTGCGCCAACCCAAGGGATGGCGACTTCCGCTTTACGAGCAACCGGAACTGCGCAGGCCGCATCTACCTGGATGAGTCCATCGACCAGGCGGGCGAAGGATATCAATGTCCATCGTGTGACCGGCGGGTCTATCCAGGGAGCAAGCAGCGCTTTCAGGCATTGCAGTGCCACGTTCGCCCCGAGGGCGTGAAACTTTGGCTGGAAACCACCTCGTCAAAGGCCAAGTATACTTTTAAGGAGATGGAGCCATGGTTTTATCGCGTAGAGACGGGCACAGCCGAGATCTATCTCTGCGTGGTCGACTACTGCGAGGCGAATACCAAGATGACCCGGGAGTGGGCCATTGCGCAAGACAATCGGGCAGTCTGGATGAGCGTAAACCCACGCGGCCGAAGCGAGCGAACCATGCCGGAAGCATGGCTGCGATGTGTTTCCCTCTCCGAATTGCTCAGCGGCGATGCGGACCTGCCGTCCATCCTCAAAGAACAATCTGAAAGCCAGCGGCCTTCGGCATCTGGTAATGCCGCCTTGCCCATCTATACCAAGGGGCGCTGTTACCCACAAGCCTTTGAACCCGTCGTTCCCCCACATCCGGAACGGGTATTTATCATTGAAGTCCGAGATAAGGAAGTGCAGGTCAACGGGCAGGTGGTCATTCCCGCAAACGCCACAACCGGTAACCGCCTCTTCAGAATGCTTTACCGCCAGTTTGTTGAAGACCTTACGTCAGGCACCCCTCTGGAGGAGTACGGGGCGATGAACACGGATGCCCTCTGTAATGCCCTCTACGACGAAACCGGTGAGGAGCATGCAGACCCTGACGTCGTTCGGAAATCGGTAAACCGCACACAAGCCAAAATCGAAAAGGTCATCAAGCGTGAAACGGGGGCTGCTATTGACCGCCATGACATTATCCAGACCCAGCGATGGAAAGGGATCGGAGAAGGTGACTATGGCTACCGTCTAAACCCCTACTCTGTCGTCATACGCCCAGACCAATCGAAGAAACCAGACACTTGACCGGTTAATTTGTGACTTGTCCGGTATGCCGCAACGCGCCGGTAGAAAGCCCCTGATAACAGCCGCTTTCTTCCGGCGCGTTTTCTTTTACTTGACCGGTTTAATTTTTACATGACCTGCAATTTGGGTGTCCCGCAGCCGCATGATCTTACGCATAACAGCGGCGACCAGACGACCGCGCAACCCTAACATTGGAGGTCAATTATGACAACTACCGTAGTAGAAGTACCCGCCAGTAAACAAAGCCTGTCCATGTCCAGGACGCGTCTTCTCGAGAAGATGCAGGAGATGAACTTCGGACGTATTCACCAGATTGAAGTCCGGGATGGTGAGCCAGCGTTTACGCCGACGACCCGGATCGAACGGCACATCAAGTTCGGCGGAGAGAACCGGCCCCGTCCAGAGAGCGGTCTGGACGACTTTACCCTCAAGCGCAATGTCATCGAGTTGTTCGAAACATTCGAGCGGCTCGGTAACGGAACCATCAAACAGTTGGAGATCAAGGGCGGTCTGCCTTTCGGAATGATCATCGAAGAGCAGGTCGTCTGACGGCAAGAACATTTTAACGACACTAGACAACAGACTGGCCGCATGGCGGAGGTCGTTGTGGGTGTCGCCGCACCGGAACACACCGGTAGACAGGCGATTCCACAACGGCCTCCGCCGTCTTGTCGTCTCCCCGCTGCTAACGGTCCGCGACGATGCCCACTTGCCTCCTCCTCAGGCCGAGGAGGACAACTCATGCCTTTCACGAATCAATACGACGAACTGGGCGACTATGCCCGAGACCTCATCAAGAACAAAGCGCGACAGATCATTGGCAAGGCCGGCTTTAGGGCCTCGGACCTCGAAGACATCGAGCAGGAACTCGCGCTGGACTTGATCATCCGGCTGCCGAAGTATGACCCCCTTCGCGCGCGCCAATCCACCTTTATGGCGCGCATCGTCGAACACAAGATATCCTCGCTCATCTCTGAGCGATACGCGCAGTGCCGGGATTGGCGACGATGTCAAACTTCGCTTGACGAACCCACCAGTAGCAACGGCGCCTCGAACGAGGAAACACTCGGTGCACAGATGTCGGACACCGCTGCCGACACGCCAGAAAACACAGAAATCCTGGTAGATATACAGGCGGCACTCGAAACGTTGCCCGACGATATGCGCGACCTGTGGGAGCGTCTGCTGCGCGGCAATGTCCGACAGGTAGCGCAAGACTTGGGACTCTCGCGCACAACCCCATACAGCCGCATCAAGAAGCTTCGGCAGTTATTGGTTGAGGCCGGCTTGGACGAATACCTGACCTGACGTCCGACAGTTTTTCCGAGGCTCCGGTAAGTAACCAGCAGTAACCGCCATGAACACCACGGCGGGTTCCGGGGCCTCGGAACGGAATCTCAACCCATCTGAGAAAGGAAAGACCCATGAACACAGAACGGTATTGTTACCAGTTCAAGGACAAGGTTCCGGTCCGGGACATCGAAGAGACACTGATGCTCGCCCTGTTGGCTGTGGAGAGCATGCACGGCCGCACGCGGGTGCGGATGGACGGCCGGTTCCGACTGGACAAAAAGGAACGGGTGTGTGTCATTCACGCAGGCACACGCATTGGCGGGGACCTCGCGAAGATCTTCACCGGCTTCGTGACGCGCGAGTTCGGGGACGACGCCGTGGACATTGTCCACGAGCCCGCCCACAGCTGCACAGGCCAGGGAAACTGCCGTGCCGCGGCAGCGGGAGCCGCCGTATGAGCGAAAAAATGCAGACTACCTATTCCATGTGGTCCAAGTTTCGTAACTGTCGGAAAGCCTGTGAATGGCGCTATCTCCAACACCTGGCGCCACTCGAACGGGACCACAATCTGGCTTTCGGCTCGGTTATACACGGCTGTCTGGAATGCTGGCATCAGCATCAGGACTTGAACCGTGTGATCGCGTTCATCGACCGTACCTATCCGGAACGCGCCGGTGACGAAAAGCAACGTGCCGACTGGCACCTGGCCACGGCGATGATGACCGGCTATGCCAGCCGGTATCCCGGGGAGGACTTCGAGGTTGTTGCCTTGGAGAAAACCTTTGAGGGAAACATTATCAACCCGGCGACAGGCGCTTCCTCCCGCAGTTTCACGCTCGCGGGCAAGGTAGACGGCATTGTCAGGCAGGACGGCAAGTACTTTCTGCTCGAACACAAAACGGCCTCGCAGATCGACTCCGGTTATCTGGAGCGGCTCTGGACGGACTTCCAGATTCATCTGTATGCCTGGTACGTGGAGAAGGCCCTGGGCTGGCGTATCAGCGGTGTTGTTTACAACATCCTGGCAAAGGCGAAACTGCGGCAGCGCCAGGGCGAGACCGAGGCGGAATACGAGGCGCGCCGCGCGGAACTCATCGCCAATTCAAAGACCGGCAAGACAAGCGCGAAACGCAAAATACCCGAGACCGACGCTGAATTCCAGGAGCGCCTTGTGGACTGGTATGCCCAACCGGACGCCTTCCACCGCGAACTGCTCTATATCCCCCGTGACCGTTTCGACACGCTGCGCGCGGAACTGTGGGAGTTGACCCGCTCCTTTCTTGACGCGCGCCGTCGCGGCGTCTTTTACCAGAACACGTCGCAATGCTTCACCTATGGCCGCCCCTGCCCCTACTTCGCACTCTGCCGGTCAAACGGCAGCCCCAACGTAATCGAAAACTTGTACCAGCATGTCCCGCCCAACACCGAGTTGGCCGAAACCACGGAAGACATTCCCGTCTTCTAAGAGAAAGGAATTCCGACATCATGAAATTGCCGACCGCGAAAACACCCCCCAAAAGTACGCTGAACGATGTGTCCATTCTGCTCTATGGCCCGTCGAAGATAGGGAAGAGCACCTTCGCATCGCAGGCGCCCGAAGCCATCTTCCTGGCAACGGAGCCCGGCCTGAACGCCCTCGAAGTCTATCAGCAGCCTATCACGTCCTGGCCCGAGTTTCTCGAAGTCTGCGCTGAACTCGCGAAGGGAGAACACCCGTTCAAGACGGTGGTCATTGACACGATTGATGTGCTCTACCGCCTCTGTGCCGACCATATCTGCCAGAAGCGCGGCATCGAGCACGAGTCCGACGGCTCTCACGGCAAGATTTACGGACTAATTAAAAATGAAATCTACCGGGTACTGACCAAGCTGGCGCATCTACCATACGGCCTGATCCTCATCAGCCATTCCCAGGACCGTGACCTGGAAACCCGGACCGGCACCGTCACACGGACAGTACCAACACTTTCCGAATCCTTCCGGCAGATCGTCATCGGCCTGGTGGACCTGATTCTCTATTGTGACATCGAGGCGGTGCAGAATGAGAATGGGCAGCGCGTATGCCGCCGTGTTATCCGCACCAAACCCAGCCCGAATTACGATGCCGGCGACCGCTTCGGCCGCCTGCCGGAGATCATACCCCTGGATTTCCCCGCATTCGCGGAAGCCTTTGAAAACAATAACCAGCATGGTACGTCGGCGGGAGCCGGCCAACCAAACCCAGTCCCGGCCGCCAAAACGGCGAAGACCGGCAAGTAAGGAGACCTGCTCATGGAAACAACCGGCTACCCCCAGAACGAACACGAAGACATAGACCTCAGCCAGTTCGATGACGACTACGATAGCGCTGAGGTCGAAGACCGGGAGTTTGATACCGTGCCCGACGGCAAGTACCAGGTGATGGTGGAACACGTCGAACTGTCTCGGGCCAAGTCCTCAGGCAACCCCATGCTCAAATGGACGCTGAAGATTCTCGCGCCCACTCACGCGGGACGTCTGCTGTGGCGCAACAACGTCATGGCGTCCAAGGAAAACATCAAGTGGCTGAAGAACGATCTGCACACCTGCGGTCTCGAACTCGAGAAATTGTCCGACCTGCCGGAGCGTCTCAATGACCTGCTCGACTTGACGCTGGAGGTTACGAAGCGCACCCGCGGGGAGAATGAGAATATTTATCTCAACCGGCGTATCGAGATTGACGTCAACGATGGCGAACCTGCACGGGACGCCAAAGGCGATCTCATCCCCTTCTGATGGAACGTATCAACATCGTCATAGACACGCGGGAACAACAGCCCTACACCTTTGACCCCGAACGCTTCGAAACGGTTCGGCGCGCCCTCCCTGCCGGGGACTATTCGCTCGTCGGCAGCGAAACGCGGGTGGCTGTGGAGCGCAAGTCCAGGTCGAATTTCATCTCCACTGTCATCCGCACCCGCAAACGGTTCCACGCCGAGTTGCGGAAACTTGCCAACCCAAGTTGATACAGATGTTAGGAGAAAGTTTCAAGCGTAAATATCCTTTGGATCGCACTCTTGCCTTAAAATTTCAAGATTTGGATCTAAAGATAAGATAATAAATAATCTGCTCTTTACATTAAATAAATCCTGGTTCTGTTTTATTGTGATTTCTATTACAACATCAGTTTGATAATGATTCTTATCATTATGGATTGCTTTTTTTTCACTTGAACCGACCTGCCAGTTAATTATGTTCATATCCTTATAATGAAGTTCTATTGTGTTGAATAGGTATTTGTGAATCGGATATACGCTGTTATGAACCTTTAGAGTATAGGAAAATTTGGTTGATATCATTCTTACTCCTAACGCTCTGCATAACCGGCTGGCAATGGAGCGCAGCGGAATTGCTAGTCCAAGTTAATGCGGTTGTTAGACGATTCGCTCGAACAAGCCAAGTGCACCATCACGGCTGTGAGGTAAAGGATTTCCAGGGACGAAGTCTCTTCTCGCCAACGGCCAAGCAACACGCCTGTCGTATCCAGACCAGCAACATTGCTTATACCATTCGACTCTTCCGTTGCCGCCGTAAAGCAGAAAACGGGGACTACCTGCAGGATTTTCGATGGCGGCTTGCGCAAGGTAGGCGTTTGGGTTACTGAAGTCAGTCCAATTCTGGTCACCCATTCCGTCTCCGGGCTGAATAATAGCGATACAAGCAGGCGCTACCTTGTTTTCGACATATAACTTCTTGAATAAGGTTACGCCATCCGCCCCTACGAACAGAAGACTCATTAGCTCTCTTGGTTTGTCCGAACCATAGTTTCGCTCCAGCAACGCCCATTCTGCAAACGGAGGCGTTGCTCTCTCCCGCGCCTCTCGGTTATTGCCTCCTTCAAGCCAGCACGAACTTTCATCATTCCATCGAGTGAGAGGCAACTCATCTTCGGTTAGGCTTCTTCGACAAATTAAACTGTAGCCTCCTCGTAGCTCGCCCATGAATGGAGCTGGGTCAAGTGCGGCTAAAATCGATTCAGGCGTGTATCCGTAATCTGCATAAACGAAACTCCAAAAATAGTGACCGAGGTGCATTATAGGATCGCTGTCCAGTCCTGAAGCAGGGTAGAAAACTGATTCATTGAGGATGTCTCTGAATGGAAAAGAACCGTTTATGACGTTTTCATTGAGCCATGATGGTCGTTGAATCTCAGGTATCTGATCTGACTTGAGCAGATTGATCATCTGTTCATCCCTTCGTTTCATGTTTCATCCTCCTAACAATGGTTATATGGTTTCTTCATAACACCTTTGGGCCGCGACATCGCGGCATAAGACCCCGCCTGCTATTCTGTCGTAACTACAGCACTTGCAGAATCTTAGTCCATTTTCTGCACCGAACGCGGGGGGATATATGGTTTCTGTATAAGACACCTTGGTTTCTCCTCTACAAATCGTCCACCGGACTCTTGACGCCCTTGCCTCCCCGGATCAGGACATGGGTGTAAATCATGGTGGTCTTCACGTCCTTGCGACCGAGAAGTTCTTGGACGGTCCGAATGTCGTAGCCGCTTTCCAAGAGTAGTGTGGCGAAGGAATGTTGAAAAGTATGGCATGTGGCTTGTCGCCATCTGCATTAAAGAATCCTCCAATGGCCTTCCGACAGTCTTCTCTTCCTCCCGGTAAGTAACCCCTAAAGGTCTGCGCGCGGTCGCGCTGTGCCTCGGTCACTAACCGGAGGAATCTATTGTGAATAATGCCACATGTACTGTTCGAGGATCAATTGATAGGGTTTACTATTCCAGTCCAACATTTTCCGCAGGGCGGATGCGGGTTGATGGCGGGGACTGGGTGTCGTTCGCAGGAAATGTGTTCGCCACTGAAGGCGATACGGTTTCGCTTGCGGGCACGTGGGAGAAGCATCCCAAGTATGGCCGGCAGTTTAAGGTGGACCATGTATCTATCGAGATGCCCCAGGACGCCGAAGGGCTGGCCCAGTATCTGGCCAATCATCCCGAGATCAAAGGGATCGGCCCAGCGAAGGCGCGGATGTGCGCAATATCCTGGAATTCGAACGCGACTTCCCGGACGAGAAGGTGATCACCCTGGACCAGAACTACCGGTCCACCGAAACCATCCTGGCCGCCGCCAACGGCGTTATCAGGAATAACAGTGCGCGCCGGGAAAAGAAACTCTGGTCGTCCCTGGGCAAAGGCCGGCCCATTGATCATTTCGTGGTCGGCGACGAGGAGGACGAGGCGCGCGAGGCGGTGAACTGGCTCATCCAGATCCGGCAAAAAACAGGCGTGAGTCTCGAAGATTTCGCGATTCTCTATCGTTCCAACCTCCAGTCGCGCCCCTTTGAACTGGCGTTGCGCCAGGCGGGCGTCCCCTACCAGGTCTATGGCGGGCAGGACTTCTTCGAACGCGCCGAGGTGAAGGATATCATCTCCTATTTGAAAGTCATCGCCAATCCGCGCGACGAAACCGCCTTTCTGCGGGTGGTGAACGTGCCCCGGCGCGGCATCGGCGACGTTACCCTGCACCTTGCCCACGAGATCTGCCGCACCGAGGGCAAGTCGCTCGGCATGGCAATGGCCGCCGTGCTCGAACGCAGCATGGCCCCGAAAAACACCGAGTACGGCATCCGCAGGTTTCTCGGCGTGATCCAGCGCTACCGGAAGCGCTTTCGCGATCTGGACGCGCCCCTTGACGCCATAGCCCGTGACCTGATCCGTGATATCGATTACCTCGATGAACTGCGGCGTACCAGCCGTACGCCCGTACAGTATGAGGCGCGCGTCCAGAATGTGGAGGCTGTCATCAACGCCCTCGCCACCTACGCGGCCGGCACGGATCATCCGCGACTGCATGCGTACCTCGATGCCACCCACCTTAACAGCGATGCCCAGGCGGAGTCCAGGCAGGACATGAAACGGGACGGCGTGTCACTCATGACGATTCACAGCGCCAAGGGTCTGGAATTTCCCTTCGTCTTTATCGTGGGCATGGAGGATGGTTCGCTTCCCCACGAGCGCAGTATCACCGACGGCGCCCTCGACGAGGAACGGCGCCTCTTCTATGTCGCCCTGACCCGCGGCAAACGGCACGTCACCCTCTTCGAAGCCCTGTCGCGCACCCGCCATGGCCGCGAACGCATGTGCAAAACCAGCCGCTTCCTGGCTGAAATCCCACCTGAATTGATTGTGTGCCAGGTCCGCGCCGCCCGCGAAATGGTCGAGGAACGCGTTGCGCCCCCGAAACCCAAACCCAAGCCTAAACGCCGCCCCCCGCGAAAGACGCTGTGAACCGCACCGTTCCGCGGATTCCTCTTTATCCTGCTGAAACGCTGGGTGAAAATGAGACTCGTGAAAAGGTTCAAAGGAAGATATGTCACGTATCCTCGGCAGAGCCCAAAAGAGTAACGCAGACTTGAATCACGTATGGCAGAGCGTAGTCTGTCTTCACGAAGTGTTCGTTATTACTCCATCCACCGTCAGGCTGGTTTAGCGGGTACCCGTGGCGGGACGTGAAGGAAGCGCGTGATATCTGGGGTAGTCCGGAGAAATGAGTAAAGTGTTCCAAGGATTCCCGCATTTCGCAACCAGTCCCTGAACTGCCCGTTTTATAACATCCGTCGCCTTCGAATACAGTAAATACAAAATAACATGCCTGACACTAACCCGGTAATCAAGGCGCCAACTATAATCCGGCGGTATACCCGGTTGCGTTGCAGGGTTTCTTGGTCGACCAAGCGGTTATGAATTATGAATGTGGCGTTGGGCGGAATATCAATCTTAAAGTAGCGCTCATCAAGAATCTCATTCAGGATCAGTGAATCTTCCTTGAACACAATTTCTGAAATGCGGCCTTCAACGAAATCGTTGCTTAAACGGACCGCAATGCTGGCCGCAACGGGATCAATTTCGTCTCTGTTTTGGGCTTCAATAATGCTGTTGGCAAGAGAGCCCGGCTCGTAGATGATATTTCTAACCATCAAGGGAAACCACACCCCGTTGATTAATTTATAGTCCTCGTAAATATAGGACCAATAAGGCCAGCGCAAATCATATATATTTCCGGCGTATTGTTGCTTAAGTGCTTCTTTGTTATTGCCAAAGCCGGCGAGTACATCTATTTGCACGACCCTGCCCAAAGGGTCAAAATGGATGTCCATTCGCCCACCGGGATTCGATTCGTGAACCAGCACGTCATGCTCTTCACCTTTGATCACGAATTGCTCGCCACTCCAGGAAAGCAGATCCTCCAGAGAATCATTATGATCCCAAACCGCCTTCTGTTGGAAGAACAACTGGGGAGTATATATTGAGGATTCAGGGACCGAAAAGGAGGCTTTATCAGTGGGGAAGTCTGTTATATATTCTGGTACTTCCTCCGAATACTTGGTGCGTAAATATCTAAAAGCACCACTAAAGAGAGATTCTTCAGTGGTAAAATTACCTCTGTCTTCAAAAGTGACTTTAATTTTCTTGTTATCACCGTCATGGCTGAGCAAAACGTGGGTGATGAAGAATTTGTCGGCCTTACGCTCATATACGGTGTATTCCCCACTAAAAGATCTAAGCGCGTTCGACCAGACAATAGCATCCGCCTTCCGCTTTATGACGGCCGAAGTGTTTGGGTCCGCAATGGATGCCAAGAAGGTTGATATGAGCAGAGAAGAGATAATACAAATCATAACATTACGCTCCTTCACGGAAAGAGAGAAAGAGGGGAATTGAAGGCCACAAAACGCATTGATAATATTTCGGGATCAGGATGTCAATTCCAGCAAGCATTAATTTATTGTCAGTTTAATATTGCTAAACTTTTGTGTAGTTGCATAGAGGTCGACAGTCTTCTATTCGTTGTGAACATAGCGGACTTGCATCATAGTAAATATTAAGGCAGTTCTTGCAGTTTGCCATATGCTCCGCTTTATTTGGGCAATCTTCGGGACAACTAGGCAATTGATACCTGCCATATTCTTTAGTGATTCTGTCACACCCAGAGCACTTACTATAGCTTAGGGCGCAGGCTCTTGTCTCTCCACCTCCCGGTGAATCGGGCGCCCCTGAATCGGGTAACATGCCATCCGGGCAAAGTTCATAAATGCCACTATCACATGGGTGTTCAGGGCAACCAGCCAAGAATGGGCAAACAATGACGATAAACAAATATATCGGTTTGAAACAAGAGACTACTTTCATTTTGCTTCTCCTTACTTAATTACCAGACTAATTACTTGATTTGACGAACAAAAAACAGAATCATATAATCTTTTTATTACAAGTAATTCCTGTTTGTATTTTCAGTGAACATAGCATAAAATCTATCTTATCCTGTCTATATTATTGCGCCTTACCCCATTCTTAGACCACGAACCGCCAAATTTAAGGTGGAATCTGTGTCTCCTGTTTGCGTGAAATGAGGACCTTGGCTGTCCTCCCTTGCAATGCCTTCGCGGAGCGTAGCCCGTC
>JAAYJI010000080.1 GCA_012523015.1 Candidatus Hydrogenedentota bacterium | reverse complement strand
ACATTATCGCCGGGATTCCAACGTCGTTCGACAAAGGCCTGCCAATCCGGCGAATCTTCACCATACGCAATGGTAGGGATGGAATCCGTGTTGATTAAGTCTAGGTAAGGAAGAGCATCGTTTTTAAAGGGATAAAAGCCGTTTTCGGGAATGGTGGAACCCACAGAACCCACAGAATCCACAGAAGCGAAATATCCGTCAGCTAGGCTGTAGTAATAGATGCTTCTGTCATTGAGCAAGGGGCGGATCCATCGTTCTCTATATTGGGTGGTGTAATCGTTATTTTTATTAGAGATCGCGAAAATTGGCAGCGCCGTTCCTTCGTAGGAACCATGTCCATAAAAGCGCGGCAAGCCTACCGACTCGGGCGCCAAAAAGCCGCGGAATCCGGTCCAATATCCGTCGGGATGCCACAGCGGCGTTCCCAAGCGTCCTTCATCGACCCCTTCGCTGCGAAGGGGATTGCCGTGACGCAAGTAATAACCCGTGTTAATATTAAAAATCTCATTGCCCCGTTCATCCAAAGCATAATTAAGATTATTGTCGATCATGTCTTTGTCGAGCGCGCCCGGCACATAGTGCATAAGGGGCTCAAAGATTTCTTCTTTATCTGTTTCGGCGTAGTGGGGATTCAGAAAGCGAACGATGCCGCCTTCAGGATCTTTGATCACATAGGCCCCGTCGCCGTCGTTGTCGATACCGTCTTGCTCGGGGTAATTGGGCAGGATACCGCCGCGCAGCACGAGCCGTGCAAGCCGTACGAGTCCTTCTTCTCCTTCTATGTTCTCCATACGTATATTGACCAGATCGCTTCCAACAGGGTCATATTGTTCCCACGTAAGAGGCGGGGAAAAGCGTGCGTTTTCCGCCCATAACCTTTCGTTTTCCAAGCGGACAATCCTGGTTCCCGCCGGAATGTTTAATCCGGCCGGGGGGGTCTCCCCGTAGTTATGGCTTTTTACTTCGCTTAAATAGCGGTCAGAATCCAGCACGTCCAACTGGGCAAGACTTATATCATTCGGATCGTAATTTCGCACAAAATTTGCCGACGAAAGTCCATCCCCGTCATTATCGATATACTCGTACCCATCGCGACGATCAAAAACGCTTCCTGTCAGGTCTGTGAGCGGTGCAAAAACAGAATCGTTAGATACATCCGCCATAGGCGGCACGGTGATCGAAGGATCATTATTCGCCAATAATCCCATTTTATTGGTTGCAAGCAAGTTTCCACTGCCCTCTTCTCCAAAAGCAAGAAGAATAAAACCGCCCGGCGCTACCGTGGTGTTCGCGGGTATTTTCCAAACGCTCTTGTACGGATCTTGAATGGAGGAGTTTTGCTCAACGCCCATAGGTGCAGGTATGCCGACCTCCAACCGCCAACCGCTAACATCCACCACTTCCTCCGAAATATTGGCAAGCTCCACATACTCGTGATCAGGTTCTTGACTGAAATCAAAGAAGTTTATGGCGAGTCGTGGCGGTACTAAAGCGCTGAACAATTTACTTTCTATCAGCACCTGTTTCAGACGATTGCTAAAATCTTCTCCTTTTGTACCCGCTTGGCTAAGAAGCATTTGATGAACCCGTTCGAAGACATAGAGATATTCAACAAGGGTTTTGGGTTGAGGCAAAGGCTCGATTTCAGCGGGAAGCGCGTTGTTAGCGGTTACTTCATTTATCGCTTCATCCAGCCAATCATCCAAGGCGCTTACGAAGAGTCCCCGTGGTGTTGGCGACATTCGCACAGCCACAGAAAGGCGATATCCGATGAAGTTACCGGGGTTGTCCGGGTCAGGGTCAGGCGTGGGCGGCGGAGGCACAACAACCGTATAGGTTCTCGACGATGGTTCGACACCGTCGGGAATGTCATCGCGGAAATAATCAGGAGTGATTTGGAACAACAATTCATATTGGACAAGCTCGCGCAATAAGGACACGATTCCGGGATCCGGCAGAGCATCAGGATCAGTAACTGCAAGCTCCTCAAAGTACGTTTTTAATTGCTGCAGAGAAACAAGGGGGCCCGTATATTCAAGGGGGAGGCCGACAACTTGATCGAACCACCCCTTTATACTAGGCAACGCTGACTCCCAATCATCCACTTGAGACCAACCTGTATCTTCCGCCAACTCCTCCCAGTAGGAGAACATGGGGAGGGTCTGATTAAATCGATGGTAGATATCTTCAATATTCAACTCCGTGTTGGGCAAGAACACCCATCCCGGCGCTGCTGCGGAACCATAGTCGCGCGCTTCCGTGGTGGCGATGTACTCGGGCTTATCGACATTTTGAAAAAGGAAATTAACGGCGTCGACGGCGTTGTAAACCAATGGATCGTAGAGTGAACGTACATCTCCTACAATCGTATCCCCTCCTCCAACAATCTCTTCGTTTTCATTTTTGAAAATTGCTCTGTATTTGATCGCATATTGCAGTACATCCGGATCAGCTACGGTCATGTTGCCATACTGATCGGTCACGTTCATGGTCAAATAATAACGACCTGCCGGCAAACCATTTGGCGGATCAAGATGATTTGCTTCTTGGAATGGGGAAGCGAAATCAAACTCCATAATTTCCAGTGCGGGAGAAACGGACTCCCCGAAAAGCGCTTGACGCAAGAGTTCCAGATCTTCCGAATTGGTAAAGACGGAATCCAACACACTATCAGAATCTAGATCAAACGAAGTATTCGAAGCTTCAAAAACCCATGCCGTACGATCGCCAAGCAACGGTTGATCTTTGTAAAAAGAACGTAAGGACCATTTGTTTTGGTCGACATCAAAAGGAAAATGGCTCATATCAAAGACAGGCATCCCCACGTAGGGCGCGGGATCAAGATTGACATTATAGCCGCTGGGTCCGAGATTGGTTTCAAAGCTATTTTGCATTTCCAAAGGCAGCATTTCGGCTTCAACCCTGCGCACGGGGCGTACCATAAGTTCATTGATCCGTATGGCATCCATAGACGCTGTGGCATATTCAAAATTGCGGTCTTCTCCGGTAATATCTTTCCACCACGGATCCCAAGCCGTTAGACGCACCGTATCTTCGGTTAGACCGAGATTGGTAAACAGATACTCCTGAACAGCGCTTACAGGCATCAGCTCATCCAAACGCTTTCTTTCCCGTTCATTAAGCAGTTCCGGCGGCAGGTTGCGGCCGGCAAGATTCACCTCGTTCTTTGCTTGAAGGATACCTTCCGTGACCAGCTTTCTTCTTCCAAAACTGGTATCTCTTGCGGCAACCGCTTCCACAGATAGACGCAAGCTTTGCAATACCGGGTCAGCAGGAAAGCGCAGTCCCGGATTAAAGCGGCCATTACCTGCCACATCGCGGCCTTCACCCATAATATCCCCGACAAATGCCGTGTCGAACTGACGCAAGCCTTCCGCAAAAGCACGGTATACATTGCTGGGCATAGGAATGCTATCCAAAATATTGGTGGTATTTGCTTTGGCAAAGAGGGTGATGGCGAGTTGCTGGGGCGTCGCGTAATTGGGATCAATCTCAAGGAAGAGTTGTTGGAGTTGTGTGCCTTGCACAGAATAACTGTTTCGCCGCTCGCTATTAACCGTAACGAGGTTTTGTAAGAAATTCCAACGTCCTTGACCAAAGTCTTCTATACGCTGTAAATATTCCTTGCGCAAAAAAAGTCGGTCGCTGTACTGGTCAGCGAAGATATTGTGCAGCGGATTATACATCCGCAGTTCCTCGGGCTCATCAATCCCTTGGAATCGGCCTATACGTAAAAAGCTGTTTCTAACACTGGCCAATTCCCGCGCCCATAAGGGATTATCGGTTGCTTCCGGACGGGGCGGATTGTTGAAGAGCGTGTCCAATGAGTTGACATTGTCAAAACGAAGCGTAATATAATCGGCGATTTTTTTATTTTTCACGTATGGAGGCACGTACCAATCACCCATCGTCCAGCCGTCGCCGGTGATATCTCGCTTTTGCAATGACGCGAGTAATGCATTTCCATCATCGTCTATCAAACCGTAGCCAGGCATTCTTCCGTCTATTTGGAAATCCGAATTATTCGCGCCGTTATAGGCCGGTCCGTCAAATCCCGTTCGATAATGCCACATTTTCGGTGAACGAGCAACACCGAAAATAGGGATCAGCCGTGTTTCATATTCAAAAGGACTCCAACCTTCACTGTTGCTGCGTCTTAAGACGCCATCTTTGCCCTCGGCGTAGGCGCCGTGGGCGTTCAAATTCGCTTTGGATGCTTCGTCGGTGATGTGGATCGCATATCGGCCTACGATTTCGGAAACAGGCTCGCCGGAACAAGAAAGCCGCAGATTATGGATATCTACACGTTTGGGAAGAGGCACTGTGTTCAAAAAATATTGGCGTACCTGATTGTAAGACACGCTATTGGTATTGCCGTTTTGGAAGGTACAATAAAACTGCAAATCCTGTGCGCGGCCGATTGGCAGAATGGCATCCAAATTGATGTTGTGCATTCCGTTATTCTTTTCAGCGCCCACATAAGCATAGGAACGGAAATTATTGACTATCAAATCGTAGTCGTTATCAATGGAATCCACATTGTTCAGGGTAACGGGTACGCGCCCATAATTAAAGCTTCCGTCTGAATTCACCCCGAGCGTCACCGGAACATGCAAAGTATCGGGCAGCCGTACGAACAAAGGTCCCTTCCGCCCGTCAGCGTCATTCTCCACATACCAATCTTCTTCATTGAAGACGCCGTCCCCATTAATATCAACTTGGGTGAAGAGACCGGGCAGCGGTATGGTGAGGACTAAACGCCCCCCATCAGGAACAGGATATTCATCTCTCCATCGTCCTTCCACATTGTTCCAAGCAAGCCCGCTTAGTTCGTGTATCGTTTCGGCATTTTCTGCGATCATATCAAGGGGAAGCCCGCCGCTGAAATATACGAAGGGGGCAGACTCAAAAGCAGGCACATAGTCGCCGGTCGTTTCGTCGCGCACAATGGGATCAATCTGACCGTCAAGGTCATTGTCGATTCCGTCTCCGCAATGATTGATTTCTCTTGCCATAGGCATCCAGATAGCATCGCGCATCCCGTCGCCGTTACTATCCACGTCAGCCCATTGATTGACAACCTCTTGCGGGAGCAGCCCATCCACGGTAGGCGCGGAACTATCCTTCTTCATAAAAGCAGGGGTAACAAAGGGATAATAATTTGGATTATTTTTATTTTCTAGGAGTGTTTTTTCGTTGAGGAAGTGGAAACGTTCCGGTCGTCCCTCTAACTCCAGGGCGATGTTCAAATCATTTAAGTGCAGCACGGTACCGGTGTTATTGATAAGCTGTATCTCTTCGGGCGACGTGAAAAGCAAGATATCATCGCCTTGCCATCGCGGCACGTGCAGCCACGATTCTGTACGCGGACCACGGAACAAGGGTTCCACATGCCAATCACGTTTGAACTGGACATAGAGCATTCCGTCTCGTAACAGATTAGGATCACGCAGCACGAGTTCTACGGGCGCTAGATTAACGGCTATACTGCGCTTCCCCTCACTGCCCGGTATGGGATAGTTCGCCCAATTTTTTCCTATGACGGAAGCACCGTTGAACCAAGAACGCCAGCCATGATCAAGGCTGAGCGCATCAGGATGTACTTCCAAATCACGATTAAGACGATACTGCGCTTGCGCTATAGCGCCGTCCAGTAAATGTTCCGACCGTGTCCGTTGATGGGTCTGGTTCGCCATATAGGTTTCAAAACGAACAATTAGAATAAAGGTGATCGCTAATGAAAGCAATACCAATAAGATAGCAAGGGAAATGATCAAGGCAGCACCGGATTGATGATGCTCATGACGCTGTTTTCTACGCGCAAAAAGAAGATGCGTCCCTTGTCTGGCTTGACCCGGTAGAATATGTTTTTGCATAGTCCTCTTCTTCATTGCTGATGTTGACCTCCGGCACTACACAGCAACACTGACAAGCACATTTCTTGCCAGCGATTTCTACGCCTTTTTGTCAACAATATCCCCGAAGGGATACCTAATACTATAGGATTATACCCTAATTTTGCCACTAAATGTAAGGTCGAATAGAAGAATTGCTACTTTTGATACAAAAGCTTTTTTTTCTGTTTCGCCTGAAAATGATCTTATTTTTTCCCTAGAGGCGGAGGAAAGTGTTGCAACAAATAAGCCAAAGCCTCCTCTTTCGTTTTAAATTTTCCTTCCACCAACTCATTTTCGACCTGACTCAAAAGCTCTCTGAAATGATTCCCGGGCGCGTATCCCTGTTGTATCAGATCATGACCGTTGATGATCAACGCCTGCTTGTCCTGCATCGCCCGAAGCTCTTCGACATGCTTTTTTATGTCGCTGATCAGGGACGTATCTTTATTACTTGCCAGCGCATCAATTCGTCCCAATTCCAAAAGCTCTTCAAAACCCGGGTCGGCCATGTATCGAAGTTGTTTGGCAGGACGCATCTTCATGAAATCTTTCAAACGCATGTGGTTTTTGACCAACCACACAATCGCATTTCTCTTTCGGTTGGAAATGCGTAAGCCCTTGCATATCCTGTCCGCCATCCGGCTTCCCTCATGTTCATGACGGGTAAAGCGGATACGATCTTCAATCGTTTGAGTAACGGGCTTACCCACGTCATGCAACAGTGCGGCCATTGCCAAGGTAAAAGATACCCCTTCTGGTAATTGTTCGAGTGCGAGGAGGGTATGTTGAAAAACGTCGCCTTCTGGGTGGAACTGAGGCGGTTGTTCGACCCCTTTCATGGCGTTTATTTCAGGGAAGAGTTCGCGGAGAAGTCCCGTGTTATCCAATAATTCCAGAGCGGGGCGCGCTCGGCCGCTCACCAAAATTTAGTTCATTTCTTCGCAAATACGTTCGCTGCTTATCCCATGAATTTGCGGCGCCATGTCCTGTATCGCGCTCAGACACGCTTCATCCATGCTAAAGTCCAAGGATGCACTGAAACGTACTGCACGCAGCATGCGCAACCGGTCTTCGGCAAAACGCTGCCGAGCCTCGCCCACAGTGCGCACGATACCCTTTTTCAAATCCTGTTGGCCCCCAACATAATCAATAATTTTTTCTGATTCGGGATCCATAAATAAAGCGTTAATCGTGAAGTCCCGGCGCAAGGCATCTTCTTTTGCATCGACAAACTGAACGGAAAGAGGACGACGCCCATCTTCATACACGCCGTCACAGCGGAAGGTGGCAACTTCGTACGGAATCTTGTTTTCAATTACCATGATAACGCCGAAGGCGGCGCCTATTGCGACGGAACGTGGAAATAAGGATGCCACTTCTTCGGGTCTGGCATTGGTAGCAATATCAATGTCCCCCGCTTTGCGGCCCAGCAAGCAGTCGCGCACATAGCCGCCGGCAAACAACGCCTCAAAGCCTGATTTGCGCAGGACGGCACATATTTTCAACGCTCCCTTTTTTTGCTTGTCTGTACGACTCATGTGTACTCTTTTTGTCCTGTATCCGGTTAAAGGCTGTATCTGCTATTTCAGCCTATAGAAAGACCCACTTTCATTGTCAACGCCCAAAGAGTCGCCAACGTCACTATTACAAGGGCTAGTATATAAAAACTTCGCTGCCCCTTAACAAAGCCCGTTACTCCGAGGAGTACGCTAAGCAATAAGAGCGACCCGGCGAAAATCGGCCCACTGTTCCAAGGATACAGGAGAAGACTTCCAAGAACTGTCACCGACACCGCTCCGGTGCAACTCAGACTGTTTTTCAGTCCCCGGCTTATGGACAGGCGCGCAACTAGCCACGCTTCCCAAATTAGAAATAAGATCAGAAAAATGAGTAGGGCAGGCAGGTAAAAAGGATCTGAATAGGCGGGCGCTTGAATTTTGAGAAAGAACCACAGGAACAGCAAAGGCATGCTCAGAGAAGCGCCTTGTCCCCATGTCGATAGTCCGGGCAGTGTGCACCGTCTCCCGCCGAGAAAGACAATACCTGCAAATCCCAGTATTCCGACGGCGGCTGCGAAAGCCATAAAAGAAATTGACCACAACGACCAGGCAGCCGGTATGAATAGCGGAAGATACAGGAGCATGGCAAAGAGCTTTTCTGAAGGCAGTGCCTTGCCTCTGCTTTGCTTTGCTAATAAATGGTCGCCGAGCACAGCAAGGATCAAAGCGGCGCTCGAAAGGAACAAGAAAGTCGCCCTGTCAGGGAGCGGAGCCGCTTCAAAAGCCGTGGGGATGAGATAGGGACATGCATAATAACAAAGATATCCCGCCATCAAGGGTACAAGCCCGATCAAAGCCAATCGTCCATCGACAAGCACCATGGCCGCCCCAATAAAAAAATAGGCTTGCAATCCCAGTAAGACCGGAAATGATTCGTTGTCATTACGCCCCCAAAGGGTGTGCAGCATCAATAACAAGGCGACTGCAAAAAAATAGGATGCCGCCTGCAGCTGATGCTGCTGTTGCAGGGCGAACCAACGGTACGGGTCATTCTCGGAACCTTGATGGCGATCCCAATAATGATGCAGTCGGCCAAGAATTATAAAAACGAGTATTACGATGAGCAAGAAAAGCTGAGCGGGCGCAAGAAAGAGCGCCGACTCCGCTCCGGTCCATTGTTGCTTATCGGTTAAAAAGGTGGCTGTAGTCACCGCAATAATAAGCCCGTATTCGGTCAGGTAAAAGGCGCGGCTTCCATGATAGGCGCCGAGACGGGCGGGTAAAAAACAAAGGAGCGATGCGGCGACCCAATTGTATCCCGGCGGCAATATGAACACAATACAGACGGCAAAGGCAAGCGTCACTTGCCCCAGGTAAATTCTTGCCAGCCCTTGTAAATGTTCATAACGGCGGGCAATCTTGCTGGTATAAATTCCGGAAATTAATAAGATTAACGATCCCAGCCAAGGCACTTCCGGTATGAGCAGTGTCAACGTTAAGGCAAAACCAAGGGCATTGACGGCAATGAAAGGCAGTCCCTTCATTTTCCAACGTGCCGTATATTGCAAAGAGAGAAACATAGAAACGGCGTAAATAATTACGAGGCTCGGCGTTAATACAACAAAGGCAAAGCTGCTTTGACGCGCTGCATCTCCCCCAAAAAAGGCGAAAATACTGTAGAGTAGAATGAGCAAAAAACTTGGCAAAAATGAGGCGGGGCGGTCTAAACGCCATAAGAACAGCCACGTGACTGCGAACACCGCAGCAAGGGCGAGAGCGAAGGATTGATGAACGGGAAGCAATTTAGGAAATAAGCGCATTGCCAAGTACAGCAAGGATAGAGCGAGTGCCAAGGCGGGCATAGAGGCTTTGGCGCGCCGCAGCGACACGGCCGTCAAGATCAGCAGCACAACACAGAGCCCGGGACCAAGCCAAGATCCTTCCGCTATACCGTTGAGCGCCAAATAAATACTGCTTGTGAGCAACAGCAGGATACCCATGCTTTGTACGGTTGAAGCAGTAATTACTTCGCCTCGTGACAAGCCGTAACCGGTCAAAAAGAAAACCAAACCAGCTGCGAAAAGAATTATAAAGCGGATTGATACCCCCAAGGGTAACCTATCAGTCAAATATATGGCTGCAAAAAATAGCAACAGAAAGAACAAGCCCGTTATTTGTCGGAACACGCCTTCTTTCGGATACTGCCGTGTCATTTCGAGATCGCTAAGCGGCGAAAGCCCTTGTGTATCACCGTTAGCGATCGGGTTGCTGTTGTTGGGCGTATTGCTCACAAAGGTAAACGTTGTCCTTATTGGAAGTTCACAGGCATGGTTACTATTTTGCCAAGGATTTTAATAGGTCACATCCCTTTTGGATGGTTTCATCAGGGGCGGCAAAAGAAATACGGAAACAATCAGGCTTATCGGAAAAGACACTTCCCGGTATGATCAACACATTGTTTTCGATGGCTCGTTTCACAAAGAGATCACCATCACAGTTGGGCGCTTGCGGGAAAATATAAAACGCGCCGCCCGGTTTTGTGCAAGGGAAGATATCTTTGAGATTGTTGTATACGAGATCGCGTTTGCGCCGATAGCGATCGACTTTTTCCGTCATGTCCGCGCTTAACGCAAGTACGGCAGCTTTCTGTGCGAAGGAGGGCGCGCAAACGAACGAATATTGCTGCAAGGTGTTCATGGCTTGGATGATTGATTCAGGACCGGCGGCATAGCCTAAACGCCAGCCGGTCATCGCCATGTTTTTAGAAAAGCCATTGAGCACAAGAACTTGGTCTGTTCTGCCTGCCATCGTGGCAGGCGGGCTGTCATAGGCGAGGGATTCGTAAATCTCATCACTGATCACCAACAACTGATGTTTTTTCGCGCAATCGGCAAGAGCCTGCATTTCCTGCGTGTCCATGACCACGCCCGTGGGATTGGAGGGGCTGTTTACGATAAGCATTTTTGTTCGGGGCGTAATCGCCGCTTCGACACGGGCCGGTGT
>JAAYJI010000079.1 GCA_012523015.1 Candidatus Hydrogenedentota bacterium | reverse complement strand
GGTATGCTCTCATGGGCGCTGCGTTACGCGCTCATGATGAGTGATCCGGGACCGGGCTATTCGCTGTGGATTTTGTCTATTGTTATCCACGGCTTTTGTTATGGCTTCTTTTTCACGGCCGGACAGGTTTATGTGGGCAATGTCGCTTCCAAATCCATCCAGGCCAGTGCGCAAGGACTCATTGCGCTCATTACTTTTGGCTTGGGTCAGGGCGCCGGTTCCATCATCTCCGGGCGTATCCTTGAGCACTATACGGTTGATGGCGCAATCCAATGGTCTCAAGTGTGGTTCTTGCCTATGATTGTTGCCTTGGTGGTTGGTGTCCTTTTCGCCTTGCTATTTAGAGTCAAACCCACAGAGGCGAAGGCAGTCGACATTGCAGAAGCATAAGTGCGTCGGGTTTTCCGGTGCCGACTGTTGACTTTTTGCACATAAAAAGCGTTTGATAGATAGCGCCCTGTTCCCGACAAGGAATTGGGCGCTGTTACTGTGCGTTATTATGGGAAAGGATAGAAGAATGCATAAAAATGCCTCCCCTTGGATCATAAAAACACAGGCATGGATACTGTGCGGTTTTTTAAGTGTCATGTTTCTTGCCCCCGCAAGTTATGGACAAAGCGATACCGCCAAGACAGATGGATCTGTTCAGTCGGAAACGAGTCAAGCACAGGAAGACACGGCGTCTAAGCCGGAGGGTTCCGCTTACGTCCTTCGTTTGAAGGGCGGGATTCCCGAAGAATTGCCTATTCCCGGCGATCCGCGTCCTTATGCCTCAAGTCCTTACGCCGAGCAAATCGACAAAGCTTTGGCCTTTTTGGCCTTTAAAGACCGTGATGTAAATCGGCTGTACCGATTGGTGCTCCTTGATTATATGCAGCGCAAATATTGCCTTCATGAACGTTATGGTCTCAAATCCACTTATGCCGCCCATCGTCGAGATGAATCCATGGGAGATCTGGGCAATTTAAAACGTTTGATAGAACCCGATTTTCTAGTGGATAAAGAAGTCATCGATGGCTGCGAACGCGTGGAACGTATTGTGTTGAGCGCCCTTTATTGTGATCTTTATCCGGCTGAATTATCGCTTCTTGATGAAATACTCGCCACCTTGAAAGAAGGTATGAATCCTTTTACTCCCGTCTTGGGGCTGAGTACGTTATGGCTCCGTGATCATAACTGTTTTCTCAATGAGCCTCAATTGATGTTGGTCAGAAATACCCTCTCTGTTATGTTCAAAAATCATTTACAAGAGAAGGGACTTGCTACCTCCATGGCCGGGCAATGTTTGGCGCTGCTTTTCGAGCTCAATCATCCTGAAATGGTTCAGGATGAATGGTTGCAAGGAGTTGCCGAGGCTCAAAATGATGAGGGCGGCTGGCCCACTGCCATTGGCACGGGCAACCAACAATCCAGCAATGGAATGACCACGACCCATTTGGTTTGGGCCTTGTTGCAACATGCGATTCCTGATGCACCTAAAACACCCATGGTACAGTCAGTTTCTGCGGAGAACAATAAATAATAAGCCGGAGGCGGCCATATGGATCCGATCTACAGCTGTCATAAATGCGGAAACGAATGGTCCGGTAAAAGTACTGCTCAGCCGGGATTTAAAGAAAGCTGTTCTCGCTGCGGTGCCTATTTACATTGCTGTTTGAATTGTAGTTTTCACCGGAAGAATGCACATAATCAGTGCTATATTCCCGGTACGGAATATGTTGCCGACCGCAAAGGCCTCAATTTTTGTGAGGAGTTCAAATTTCGCAGCGGCACGACAGACAACTCAAAAACAGAAGCCGTGAAGCAGCAATCACTGGAGAAATTCGCACAACTTTTTGGTGAAAACCCATCGGATTCGGATAAGCTTTCGTTTGATGATTTGTTTCGGAAATAAGCCGTTGTTTTGAGTATTATGGCAAAATATATGAGGGACACTCCTGTTTTATGGTACTATTTAGGCAGGATGGTTTTTCCCATGAAAGAGGAGATATCTTTATGAAACATAGTGTTGCCCGGGGGTTTACACTGATTGAATTGCTTACAGTGATTGCAATCATTTCAATTTTGGCAGCCATGGTTATGGTTGTCGGACCACGCGTAATTGAACGTGCGAAACTGCGCCGCCTAGACAGTGCGCTGCGACAAGTATCCATCGCATTGACAGCGTATTATACGGACAACCGTTCCTATCCGCCGGGATATGGCTATGTGGCTTTTGAATTTGCTAAAAACAATACGCCGCCCGCTAATTCTCAAGATGATTCCCGTTATTATCATCTCATTCCCTACATGCACATTATGGGCTATCACGGCCAGGTTCATTTATATGATGAGTTTTCGGTTTCCTATGACACCGACCGTGATGACCGCCTCAGCTTGCTCGAATTTTCGCCTCATGGTGATTTGCAGCCGGACAGCTCCTACAAATTCGATTTTAGAGAATGGCCCCGATACCATGGTCCGGGCACGCCCGGCCTCGGCATGGAAGAGGAACGTCAATTAGAAGCGGCGAAGCGGCCGTTCATCTATATTCCGGTTAATAAAAAACAATTTAACCAAGTGCAGAAATATTGGATGAAAAAGAATTCCGCCTATGCCGATGTTTGGGATCCCAGTGATCCCGATTTCCCGAGAGGACTCAGCTTTCCGCCCAACACCTACGACGCTTTTGTGTTGATTAGTGTTGGGCCGGGCGGCAGCACCTTCGGCTTACTGCCCGAACCGCTGGGCGTACCTGCAGAAACGGAACACAATTCCCGAAATCTTTATCATATCCTCGGGCTTCGCGCCTATTATCTTGCTACACGCGATAAGAACGCCAACGGCGTACTTGATTTTGATTTCCGTTCACGAACACAATTACGTGAAGCGGCTCCTGAAATGGAAAATGAATTACCGCCCGGTCAGCCGCCCTATGGATATGGTCCGTATATCTACTCAAGCGAGTGGCAAGGACGTAATTCGCGATCGTAAGACCGCCTTCAGCAGCCAGCCGGCACAGACCTTCACCGCAGCGGTGTTGCCGCACGCAGATCGTGCGGGACTTGCGCACTAAATGGATTCCGCTTCTTGCTCGCTAGTAAGCAATTTGTTGTAGCTTTAAAGTGCAAAGGAAAAACCATGACCGCTCCCTTGTTGGAATTGAAGGGGATCGGCAAGTCCTTTTCCGGGCAGCCCGTATTAAATGCCGTTGATTTCAGTTTGCGCGCCGGAGAAATCCACGTTTTGGCCGGAGAAAATGGTGCCGGTAAAAGCACGCTCATGCGTGTTCTTTGCGGCGTGTACCAAGATTATGAGGGCGAATTGCTGTTGAATGGGGTGAAGGAGCGTTTCAAGTCTCCTCAAGACGCCGCTCGTAAAGGTATCTCCATCATCCATCAGGAATTGTCGCTCATCCCGTCCATGACTGTTTCCGATAATATTTTTTTGGCTCGAGAAACGGATTTGCGTTGGGGATGGCTGCGCTTTTCAAGCGAAAGAAAACGATGTATCCGGATTCTGTCACGGCTCGGTGTGAAAGCACAAGCACAAGACCGTGTTGACACATATCCTATCGGTGTGCAGCAAAGTATTGAAGTGGCAAAAGCGCTGGCTTTTGATGCCCGTATATTGGTAATGGATGAGCCGACCAGCGCATTGACAGAGCCTGAGGTGGACCGTCTCTTTGCCGTGATGGAAGACCTGAAAAAAGATGGCTGCGGCATTATTTATATCAC
Organism: Candidatus Hydrogenedentota bacterium; assembly: GCA_012523015.1. Classification (NCBI taxonomy): domain Bacteria; kingdom Pseudomonadati; phylum Candidatus Hydrogenedentota; species Candidatus Hydrogenedentota bacterium. The sequence continues at coordinate 19,276 of JAAYJI010000079.1, read as the reverse complement.
CCATAAGATGGAAGAGATCTATCGTGTTGCCGACCGCATTACGGTGTTGCGTGACGGTCATTACATTGGGACAGCAGACCGAGAAGATCTGTCACGAGAGCAATTGATTCATTGGATGGTGGGTAGGGAAGTGTCGGAATCTGCCCGGCGAGAAAAACCTTCTCTCGGCGAAACTGTTTTGGATATCAGACGTTTTACGGTTCCGGATCCGGGCGGACGACCACGACCTGCTGTGGATCGTGTTTCGTTTTCGTTGCACGCAGGCGAGATCGTCGGCTTGGCGGGATTGCAAGGTTCCGGAGCGGATGTGCTGCTCAATGCCCTTTATGGCAGTTACGGTTCCTGCACGACGGGAGAGCTGTATGTGGAGGGACGCGCCTACACGCCCCGATCCCCCAAGCATGCCTTGGATCGCGGCATCGCGCTCTTATGCGGCGATCGTAAGCGCGAGGGCTTAGTATTGCCCATGAGCATTACTCACAATATCAGCCTTGCTGCCTTAGCCCGTTTTTCACCAAGAGGATTGCTTCGGGAGGATAGAGAACAACGCGCCGCTGAGGAAAGCCGTTCCCATTTCGGCATTCGTGTAGCCTCCTTGGATCACCCTGTAGAGACCCTGTCGGGAGGGAATCAGCAAAAAGTGGTTCTTGCCAAATGCCTGCAAACGCAACCTCGTATTTTGCTGCTGAACGAACCTACACGGGGCGTGGATGTGGGGGCCAAGCAGGAGATCTATGCCTTGTTAAATCGATGGACAGCGCAGGGCATCGCGATTTTGTTAATTAGTACCGAGATGCCGGAATTGCTTGCCTTAAGTGACCGTATCATAGCGCTCCATCGCGGACATATGACCGCAACATTTCAAGGCTCTGATGTGAGTGCAGAAACCGTATTGGCCGCCTCTATGGGCGGTCTGGAGAAAAGTAAATCATGAATGCTGCTGTGGTACCTTTGCAGAGACTGCGCCCTATTTTTTCACATCCTTTGTTTCGCGCCCTGCTTGCCCTCGTTATTATTTTAATCCTGGGTTCCTTTTTCAATGCTGAAGGATCCTTCTTCCGTTGGGAGACCCATCGGGATATGCTGCGTCACATTTCCCGCTACGGTATTCTCGCCTGCGGCATGACCTTGGTCATCATCACCGGCGGCATCGATCTTGCCGTAGGCAGCGTGTTGGGCTTGGTCTCGGTTCTCTCCGCTTTACTCATGATTCATTGGGGCTGGTCGCCTCTTCTTGCCGTGCCGGTATGTCTGCTTGTCGGGCTGAGTTGTGGTGCCGTCTCAGGATCACTTGTTTCGAAGTTCCGGGTGCAGCCTTTTATCGCGACTATGGCGATGATGGTTTTTGCCCGAGGCTTGGCGAAATATATTTCAGGCGGCCGTAAAATATCCCAGGGCGTGCAGCAAGGCGATACCTTTGTCTATCTTGATTTCCCCCGTTTTTTTGAAGTGTTGAATGCCCGTATTTTAGGGGAAAATGTGGCCGTCGTCACCTTAGTATTTTTGGGCTGTGCGCTCTTTGCAGGCTTGTTGTTGGCACGGTTCAGGCCGGGCCGCTATCTTTATGCCATTGGCGGCAATGAGGAGGCAGCCCGTCTGTCCGGTGTGCCCGTAGCAAGCACTAAAATACTTGCCTATGCGCTAAGCGGTGTCTTCGCCGCCATCGCGGGTATCTGCCAGGCAGCACAAGAAACTCAGGGTGATCCTGAGGCGGGGGGCTCATATGAATTGACAGCGATTGCTGTTGTTGTCATCGGCGGCACCAACCTTATGGGCGGACGCGGCTCTATGGCGTTGACCTTGGTAGGGGCGTTGACCATTGGTTATCTTGAAAAAATTCTCAGCCTCAATGCCGTGGGCGAGGCGGGTCGGCTCATGCTGACCGGCTTCATTATTGTTGCTGCCGTATTATTTCAGCGCTCGAAAAGGTAGGGCTTCCTAACATGCTGCAGGGGATGGAATAGGAAACGAATTGCGGCACTGATTAGGATAGGCGCTCTTGAATTCAGCGTTCCTCAACGGCGGCGCAGATCCGTTCAAAACAGTAGCCTGTAAGCATTTCATGAGTGCCGTCAAAAATGGTGACTGAAGCCTGGGCAATCTCTTTTTTATAAAATATAGATCGGTCTTCAAGGGTGCCCGCCGCACGGTCTACTTTCACATCACGCGTCAGTAAGGCAAGCATTTCTTCGCAGCTAACCCGTGCGTCCGGTCGTTGGAAATGGGTTGCCAGTTTATTGAAAAAGTGTAGGGAGTGGGAAATAGGAACGCTTCCGGTGTACCCATCTTCTATGCCGGCATAAAGTTCGATGCGGCCCGGTGGTAATACCGGCATAGGCCAATAAAGAGGGGAGCGTTCCAAGGCGCAGTGGGGATCATATTCGTCGAAAGGTGAGCAGCACGCTACGATGTCTTCTGCATATTTTTTGCCGCGATTCTTCGATTCCCGATACCATGCGTCAAGGTCACTGATGGGAACCCAAGCAAGAAACAATCGTACAGGATGATTGGTGCGCAGATAGCTGCCCAGTGTCGCATAGCCGCCGCCGGAAGTGCCGACTACAAAAACGGCTGTGTTGTCTACCGGTCCTTCTCGTAGGGCATAGGCTATAGCATCGTCCAAATCTTGCACCGCCTTCTCGCTCAGGCAGGCGTCCGGGTTATTATTTGCGCCTCGGAAATCGGGGTGGATATAGTTCCAGTCTGCAGCAATCACTTTTTCTGCAAGGGGATCGGCTTGGTTGTAGTCGCCAGACCAACTGTGCAAGCTGAGTATGAGCGGCACGGGCGACGGGCTGTTACTTTTATAGTACAGCGCTTTTTGATCCGTACCGTCTATGCTGGAAGTGATGGAGATTTCGGTAATACCGGACTGGGATTCGTCGCCATGGCAGCAAAGCGTGGCGCCTAAGCAACAGAAGAGGATAGTGAGTATCCAAGTGTTCAGCGTCTCGATGGATCTGAAGGATCTTTCCAATCCATAGGGATCATAGGTTTTCAAGGAAATAAGATGGATCATAAAGATATGTCTTTCATTTAATGGCCGCGCTATTTGTGCTCAGGCTTCCTGCATGCCCATGAGCTGCAGGAAATTATCCCGTAAGATAGCGGGGCGCAGATGTTCACGGCCGGAGGTAGCCACGAGGAAGCGTGCCAACGACACAGATAAGGGATAATAGGGCCAATCCGTACCATAAAGCAATTTATCCGTATCGTAGTTGTCCAGTAAGTGCTGGATATTGGGTACCGGCTGCCCCGTAAAATCCAGCCAAACCTGATCTTCATAATCCTTGGCAACGGCGAAGGCCTCTTTGAAACGGGCACGAGAACCTGTGTGAGCAAAAATCATTTTTAGATTGGGAAATTCTTGCAGCGCCTTGCGGAATCGTTCGGGCTCGGCGAAGGCACGCATAAAAGCCGGTTCCCGACCTGTAAATCCTGTATGGGAGAGTACAATAACATCATGGGCGGCGCACCAGTCAAAGAGTGCCATGGATTCTTTGGCGTCAGGCGCAATGAACTGAAACACGGGGTGAAATTTCAACCCCCGACACGTGCGGTTGACCAATGCCTCCAAACGCTCTGCTTTGCTGTCTGACCAGTGCCGCGGATGAATGGCGGCAAAGGGCAGCAGCCGCTCGTCCAGTTGTGCCGCTGCCTCGGTTTGTTTCATGTGATGCGAACGTACCGGAATTTCAACCGGGAGCAGGGCCGCCCGACAATGATTAAAGCGTTCCATTTCCGCGAGCAGATTGACAGCTGTATGGGTTTTGTTTCGTTGGGGTGTGTGAAGCAAGGTCAGGGATGTTTCTCGAGACAATACCCTTGACTCCGCCTCGGTGGGATGCATTTGCACATGCAAAAAATCTTGGGGAATCTCATGATCAAAAAAATAAGACACGGGACAGCGCCGCGTCATGTCGATATCAGAACCAAAGCCTTGACTCCATCCCACATGGCTATGACAGTCTATGATAGCCGGCAGATCACTCCCCGCTTTCAATTGCATGTCGCCGTCTTCATTGGTTTCGAACCAAGGCAGTTGATCCAATTCCGACATGCGCAATATGGCGCGGTCGTGTCGGTTCTCCGGGAGATCACCCAAAAACCGGCGTGTATCCGTATCCGGGCGTTTTACAGAAAAGCCCTTGAAAGGACAGACTCCGCTTCGTGCGCCCAATTCGACCAGTGCCGCCGCGCCGAGTAAGCCGCCGGCGAGTTTGAGGAACTTCCTTCTTTTGACAGCCATGGATTAACCCTCCATTGACGTCGAATTCGCTTCGGCGAGATATGCAATAAAGTTATATACACTAATTATACTACATGAGAAAACGGATCATATGCAATATTCTTGTTGTATGACTTCTACCATATACGAAAAAAAAATAAGCAGTTGCCGTGTTCAAATAGGTTTTTGATTCGCTTTATAGTTAGCCGCAACAACCCGTACCCTGAGGGAGCGGACTTTATTGCGTCTACTATATAGCTTTTGAAACTGCGCAGACCCTGTTCCTCTTGCCCGTTCCTCTATGGCTATGCTACACTAGGGCAACCTTTCACTCCGGAGCCACCAGCAAAAGCATGACAACCCCTGTATTTACAAATGGCAATGTACCTGTCCCTATGTCCTCTCCAACCTACTCCGCTTGGACTATATACAGCCGGCTTGTAGCCTTGGCGTGGCATTATAAAGGACGTCTTATTTTATCGTTATTTCTCGCCCTTGTTATTGCCGCTTCTTTTGGCGCCATGCTGGTCGGGGTGGGTGTGTTAATCCGTGTCACCTTTTATGAAGCGCCTGAATCGACTGCTGTAACAGAACATTCCGAGGATCCCGCAGAGGCATTGGCGGAAAATGTACAGCATTATGTCGGTATCATGGAACGCTATGTCGGTTGGGGACCGACGGGGCTGCCCGATAAGCTACGTAATTTGGCGAAAACCATGCGTGCCGATCGTATGCGTGCCCTTATGGTTGCCTCCGTATTCGCCTTGATTTTAGCCTTTATTATGAACGTGGCACGTTTCTTTCAAGAGTATTTGGCAGGATCCATTGGCGCTAATATTACCAGCGATTTAGGCAGTGCCATGTATGCCAATTTGATGCGCCAGTCTGTGGGCTTTTTCGAGTCTCACAGTTCAGGTGAAATTCTAGCGCGTTTCACCAATGACATATTCATGGTGAATCGCGGTCTGGAAGGGGTGTTTATTAAATTAATGCGCGAGCCTATCAAGGTGCTTTTGTTTTTATCGGTGGCCCTGTCTGTCGATTGGCAGCTGACATTGATTGGTGTTTGCGTACTTCCTCTTGTACTTTATTTTCTGATCAGTATCGGAAAAAAGATGCGCATGAGTGTGCGCCGCTCTTTACAGAAAATTGCGGGCATGGCGACAGTCGTGAATGAAACGATCAAAGGCATCTCAATAATCAAAGGTTTTGGCATGGAAGATTATGAGGTGAATCGCGTTCATGCCGAGATAAGACGGTTGCGCAAGTTTTTGCTGCGTATGGTGCGGCTCCACGCGCTTACAGGCCCGAGCACAGAGCTTATACTGGTTGTGGGTATCGTGAGCTTTGTGTTGTTCAGTGGTCAGCGTGTCGAATCGGGACAGTTGGACGCGGGCGCTCTGGTTCAGCTTTATTTTGCCCTTGCCATGATGCTTGACCCGGTGCGCAAGATGTCGGATGTAAACAATCTTATTCAGACGAGCGTGGCAAGTGCACAGCGCTGTTTTGAGTTTATCGATATGCAGCCGGATATTCAGGAGCGTGCAGACGCCGTTGCCTTGGAGCCTTTACGTTCTTCTATCCGATTCGAGAACGTGAGTTTTTCCTATGATGGCGAGCGGGAAGTCTTGCAGGATATCAACCTGGAAATTAAAAAAGGGGAAATGGTTGCCTTGGTGGGCCCCAGCGGTTCCGGGAAAAGTACCTTCGTTAAGTTGCTGCCCCGTTTTTACGATCCTATCCGCGGCAGTGTGTCAATTGGCGGCGTAGCCATACGGGAAGCGACTATTTCCAGTCTCCGTGAGCAGATGAGTATTGTCACGCAAGATACGATTCTTTTTGCCGAGCCGCTGCGCAGCAATATCGCCTTTGGCCGTGATGATTTTACAGAAGAACGTATCCAAGGGGCAGCGCAAGCGGCGCATGCCGACCTTTTCATTGAAGAACTTCCCAATGGTTATGACACGGTCATAGGCGAATCAGGCTGCACCCTGTCCGGCGGACAACGTCAGCGAATCGCTATTGCCCGGGCAATCATCAAAGATCCGTCCTTATTGATTCTTGACGAGGCGACCTCAAGTTTGGATTCTGAAAGTGAACAACTTATTCAGGAAGCCCTTGATCATTTTGTGAAAGGGCGCACAACGATTGTGATTGCCCACCGCTTGTCCACGATTCAACGTGCCGATCGTATTTTGGTCATGGATGCCGGGCGCATTATTGAGGAAGGAAGTCTCGACGAATTGCTGGCTAAAGAAGGTGCCTACCGACGGCTCCATGATCTGCAGTTCAACATTAACGGATAGCAGCCATGAGTGATTGTCTTCGTCATGGCGACGAAATGGTATAAGCGTGCCCGGAAAGAAACAACAGTTCTTAGCGATGATTCGGAGGGGTCAAGTCTTCCTTCTGATGGGGTGCCTTTTGGCGTTTAGCGGCTGTGATTGTCGAAAAGAAGCTCCTGTCGCGCCCACCCCTGTACCGGCGCCCACGAAAGCGCCTGTACCTCCTCAAGAGGAAGCGCCGCCCCCCGTATCCGCCGATGCGCCCCCTGTTGCCGACGCGCCCGTTGCGGAATCAGGATTTCTTACGGCACCCATGCGCGTGCTCACCCTTGGCGGTACACCGCTTAAAGGGATGGCGCCTATTGCTACGTACAATCCAAACGCCTTTGATACGCCTATAGCCACCGGTTCGCTGACCGATGCCGATGGTCTATCTTCTATCCGTTTTCCTGCTTCAGAGAAAGTTGCGTTGCGCGCTTGGGATCCCGACCTTCGCTATTTCCCCAATAATTTCCTCGAAGTGCTGCCCAACAGCGGAACCATTCAAGAGACTTTGGAAATTAGAATGGTGCAGGCAGGCATCCTTTTCGCAGCCTTAATCTTGCCTAATCATCAACCGGTGTCCGGCGAAGAGGTAGGGCTCATGTTGATTCATCCGGTCTATGGGCCGTGGTGGCCGGCGGAATCGGTCACGAATGACCGGGGTGAGGTTGTTTTCGACCGTATCCCGCCCGGTAAATTTCTGTTGCGCTTAAAAGTCAGTTCCGGTCCGTCGGTGGAGGTGGGAGAAACCTATATTGCGCCGGCCGAACCCACAGCCTTAGGTCAGATCCAGCTGCAATAGCGTTTTTTTAAAGGGGGATGAAAAATAGGGAGACGAAAATATAAAGAAACGCCCGAAGCCTTTTCATATCGCTTCGGGCGTTATGATTTATAGGATGTATTTATTGTTTAGCGTTGCACCGGCACAAGGGGCGCATCCAGATGGTATGCTTGCTCGAGTGTCCCGACAAGGGGGCGTGCATAGGTGATGAAATCTTCCGTCACGTCATTGCCCGCCTCATTGATAAAATTGTTGGGGAAGGGTTTGGTGAGTCTGGCAACATCTTGCAGCGGGGCGAGACGATAGGAGATGGCGTAATTCGCAACACGTTCCATGACCACAGAACCATCTTGACCGTGTCGCAGGGCATGGCGCACGGCGACTTCACCGACGGTACGCGCTTCGACTTGGTCGACTTCACTGACACAGCCTAAGAAACTGCGTTGGAGATATCCCAAGGTATCCGCCCTGACACGGTCGATCTCGGTGTTCTTTTTAATATAATCCGCGAGGGCATCGCCAAGAGATCCGGATCCGGACAACTGTACATTGTTGTGATGGTCACGGACGATACCGATATACTCTGTGACTACGGGAAGCCCTTCGGCATTCTTGATGCCTTCAGACACCGCAACGACACAACGACCAAACTTTTCATAGACGGCCTTCACGTCTTCACAAAATTGTTTCATGGAGAAGGTGCGTTCGGGAAGATAAATAAGGTGGGGACCGTCATCTTCATATTTGCGGCCTAAGGCGCTGGCGGCAACGAGGAAGCCTGCATCACGGCCCATGACAACGCCGATGTATACGCCGGGCAAGGAACGATTATCGAGGTCTGCGCCGGCAAATGCCTGCGCCACAAATTTGGCCGCAGAACCGTAGCCGGGGCATTGATCGGTGACGCGCAGATCGTTATCGATCGTTTTGGGTACATGTACAACGCGCATATCATAGCCGACCTTTTTGCCCATTTCACTCACGATGCGGCAGGTGTCTGCGCTGTCATTGCCGCCGCAATAGAAGAAATAGCGGATATTATGGGTTTTACAAACCGCGAATATTTTTTTGCAATAGGCTTCGTCCGGTTTATCGCGTGTGGATAAAAGTCCGGAAGAGGGGCTGTTTGCCACGGCTTCCAAATTGGCATCGGATACATCGGTGAGATCAAGAAAGCGTTCGTTGATAATGCCGGAGACACCGTTCAACGCGCCGTAGATATGGGTAACTTGAGGGTAGTTCCGTGCTTCACGAATCACGCCTACCACACTTTGATTGATGACTGCCGTAGGACCGCCGCCTTGGGCTACCAGTACTTTTCCTTCTAATATGTTCGACATACTTTTCTCCCTTTATCGGTTATGTTAGATACATCTGTCCCTTTAAACGAGGCGTGGGGAATCATGATGATGCCCAAAGTATGCCATATCCGGCGCAAGAAATCAATTTGGAATCTGTGGAAGGGCTCTTATTGGAATGACACGAAGGAAAAATTCTGTTTTCAGGCCTTTTTCTTAAAAGATATCTATGGGAAAAGAGCGGAGCTATTTTGCTGGAGCGGTGTTTCGGAAATTTTAAAGCTGTCGGTGAAGGTTAGTTTTATACAGTCTCTTTCTTTTTTCGGATCCTACAAATCCAATCGAATAGAGGATTGAATATTTTGGGTACGATCATGGTTTCATGCTATACTTGCCATCGGATCAGGAACGTTTTTTCTTCAGGCGTATAAATTTTTAGGTATAAGTATAATTATAATGTGGGATAGATTTACCGATAGAGCGAAGCATGTTGTTGGCACTGCACGGGAAGAAGCCGTACGGCTTGGTTGCGAATATGTACGGACAGAACATATTCTGCTCGGATTGTGCAAAGAACCGGAAGGTATTGCTATACGTGCCCTCGAAAATCTCGGCGTTGATATTCAAGCGTTGATTTTGGAAATTGAACAACAGGTTCAGCCGAGTGTAGAACAGGTTGTTGAAGAAGATATTACTTTCACGCCCCGCGCCAAGAAAGTGCTGGAATTGGCTGTGGAGGAGGCGCGTCGTCTTAACCACAACTATATTGGCACGGAACATATTCTGCTTGGTTTGCTGAAGGAAGGTGAAGGTATTGCTGCGAAAGTCCTTCAAGAGGAAATCCCGAATATCACCCGCCTTCAAGATGAAGTCGTGCGTCTTTTGGGTGATCAAACCCGCCCGGGTGCCATTGGCTCACAAGGGAGCCGCAAATCGCAAACCCCTGCGTTAGACGCCTTCGGCCGGGATCTTACGCAAATGGCGCGTGAAGGGAAACTGGACCCCGTCATTGGGCGTGAAGACGAAATAGAGCGTGTGATTCAGGTACTGAGCCGCCGCACCAAAAATAATCCCGTGCTCATTGGCGAGGCGGGCGTGGGTAAGACCGCCATTGTCGAGGGACTCGCCCAATGTATCATCCGCGGCGACGTACCCGAACTGTTGCTCAACCGTCGTGTCTTGACCTTGGATCTGGCTGGCGTCGTGGCGGGCACGAAATATCGCGGACAATTTGAAGAGCGGCTAAAGGCAGTGATGAAAGAGATTCGTCGTGCCGACAATATTATTCTGTTCATTGATGAATTGCATACCATCGTGGGGGCCGGCGCGGCAGAAGGCGCAGTAGATGCGGCGAACATGCTGAAGCCCGCTTTATCTCGTGGCGAATTGCAGTGTGTCGGCGCTACGACCATGGACGAATATCGCAAACATATTGAGAAGGATTCCGCCCTTGCCCGTCGATTCCAGACGATTCTCGTTGAGGCGCCCACCGTTGAGGAAACGATTGAGATTATAAAGGGGCTGCGCGATAAATATGAGGCCCATCACCGTGTGAAATTTTCAGATGAAGCGGTAATCGCTGCGGCGCAGCTGGCGGACCAGTATATTGCTGATCGCTTTCTGCCTGATAAAGCCGTGGACGTTATCGATGAGGCGGGCAGCCGAGCACGATTACAGATCACGACACGCCCGCCGGCGCTCAAAGAAATGGATCATAAGATCGAAGAAGCACGAAAAGAAAAAGAAGCTGCTATTGGCGCTCAGGAATATGAGAAGGCGGCAGCCTTCCGCGATACAGAACGAACCATGGCGGCGGAGCTGGAGGAGGCAAAACGTGAGTGGGAACGGGTGCGCGATTCTTCTGAGACGATTGTAAATGAAGACGATATAGCCTACATTGTTTCCAAATGGACAGGGGTGCCGCTCACGAAGCTGGAAGAAAAAGAATCAGCGCGGCTGTTGCGGATGCGCGATGAACTGCATAAGACGGTTGTTGCGCAGGAAGATGCGATTAGCGCCATTACGCGCGCCATACAACGCAGCCGTTCGGGGCTGCGTGATCCTAATCGCCCGGTAGGTTCCTTCCTGCTGCTGGGTCCCACAGGTGTGGGAAAAACCTTGCTTGCCAAAGCCTTGGCTGAATTTCTCTTTGGTAATCAAGAAGCTTTGATTACCATTGACATGTCCGAATATATGGAAAAATTTGCCGTATCGCGTCTTGCCGGAGCGCCTCCCGGTTACATTGGTTATGATCAAGGCGGTCAATTGACGGAGCAGGTGCGTCGCCGGCCCTATTCAGTGGTTCTCTTTGACGAAATTGAAAAGGCCCATCCCGACGTTACCAATACCTTATTGCAAGTGTTGGAAGAAGGCTGTCTCACCGACAACACAGGCCGTAAAGTAGATTTCCGAAACACGGTAGTGATCATGACCTCGAATGCCGGTGCCAGACGCATTGGGAAGAGCACCTCCCTCGGCTTTTATCGCGATGAAGAGAGCGAACACTTCGAGCGTATGCGTGACCGCGTATTGGAAGAGGCGAAAAAGATTTTCAATCCTGAATTCATGAATCGGATTGATGAAATTTTGGTTTTCCACCGCTTGACACATAATGATTTTCTGAAAATAGTTGAAATCCAAATGCAAGAAGTGGTAGATAGAGTAGCGGAAAAGAACATTCATTTGGAATTCTCGGATCAGGCCAAAGAATTTATTGTTCGTATCGGAAGTAATGAGGAATACGGAGCGCGGCCTTTGCGGCGTGCCGTACAGCAGTATGTTGAGGATCCTCTTGCGGAAATCTTGTTAAAGGGCAATTTGGGCACAGTTACAACCATTACCGTGCACCCTTCAGACATTGGCGATAAGCTGGTGTTTACAAAAGGGGCACAGCCGGCGGAAGGTATACTCACTTGAAGAAGTTTTATTTGAATATCGTGGTTGTTTTCGTTGTTGTGGGGCTGACGATGTTGTGGCACGGAAACGGGGCTTTCGCACAAGATGCGGCGCCGCCGACTGTGCAGGACGTGCTCATTGAGGGCCTTTCTCGGATCAGTGATGCCGCCGCACGTGCGCAATTAGAGACGCAAGCAGGGAACCCATTTGATGCGGGCGCTGTGGCGCGTGACATCAAGCGCCTCTACGAGACGGGATATTTTGAGACCGTCAATTCCCGTACAGACGAAAGCGCGGCGGGCGTGGTCGTTGTCTATAGCGTCACGGAAAAACGCATTATTGGTGAAGTGCGCATCATTGGCAACAAAAAGATCAAGACGAAAAACATCCGTGCCGTTTTGTCTATGCGCGAGGGCGCGCCCTTTCAGCCCGATCTTTTTGAAGAGGAGCGAGATGCTATTCTTGCGCTCTATGAGGGCAAAGGCTATACCAACACCTTTATCGAAGTGAATTCCGAGAACATCGGCCCCAACAGTGTCCGTCTCATTTACGATATTTCTGAAGGCGGCAAAGCGCGCATTCACAGCATCAGCTTTGAAGGCAACGACAGCCTGAGCAACCGCGCCCTTCGCAAGACTATGAAAACAAAACGGGCGCGTTGGTTTATGGGCGGTCGTTATGAAGAAGCAAAATTTGAAGCCGATCTAAAGAACATTATTGATAAATACGGTGACAACGGGTATTTGGAAGCCGATATCGTCGCCACCGATATGGTCTATTCGAAAAATGGCAAGGCAATGGATGTTGTCATTCATATGGATGAAGGGCAGCAATACACCATGGAATCCTTGGACATCGCGAATAACGCGGTCTACGATGATGAAGAACTGTTAAGCACGGTAGAAGTGCTTCCGGGTTCTATTCATAACAAAGGCCAAGTAGCGGCGGATGTGGCATTAATTGAACAAGGGTATCAGGACAGCGGTTATATTGACTCTGTCGTAACGCCGCAAATTACCTTGGATCGGGAAACGAAGACGACCCACGCCGTCTATCATATTAATGAAGGTGATCTGAAATATGTCCGTGAAATACGGGTTACCGGAAATGATGTGACCAAGGACGAAGTGATTCGCCGGCAAATGCTGTTGATCCCGGGAGAACGCTACGACGGCGCAGCGGTGACGGACAGCGAAAACCGCATCAAAAATACGCGTTTCTTCGATAAGACCCGCATTACCTTTGCCGAAACAGACGACGAGTTGTTTACGGATCTGTTGGTTAATGTGGAAGAAGGTAAAACAGGAACCTTCAATTTTGGCGCAGGCTATAGTACAGAAGACCGTTTGGGCGTGTATTCCGAAGTGCGCTTGAACAATTTCGATATCTTCAACTGGCCTTCCTTTTCGGGCGGCGGCCAACAGCTGCGGCTTCGTGTACAGGTCGGCGATCGTAGAGATCAATATAGTTTAAGTTTTACCGAACCCGAATTCCTGGGCTATCCGCTGACCTTTGGTTTTGACGTATTCGACGAATCGTATGACGTGCGCGGCGCAGCGCGGTACCGGGAAGAGGCAAGGGGCGGTCAAATCCGCTTTGGCAAGGCGCTGTCCCCCACCACGATGGTCATGACAGCACTCCGTTACCAAGAAACCGATTTGAGAGATTTGGAATGGTATTACAATCCGGTGCTGCGTATGCAGGCGGGAGAATCTACGACCATCGCCAACAGCTGGTCTATAGAACGCAATACCTTGGATTCACGTTTCGATCCCAACCGGGGCTATGTCCATCTTTTGGTGGGTGAAGTTGCCGGTCTTGGCGGTGACCACGAATTCTGGCGTATTGAGCAAGATTCGAGCTGGTTCCGTTCCTTAGGCGAGAAAGAAAAATGGGTTCTCTCTGTCCGTGCCCGTCATGGCGTCATGGACACCTATGGCAGCTCCAAATATGTGCCGCTGCAGGAGCGTTTCTATGCCGGCGGTACCGCTACGGTTCGTGGTTATCGCAACCGTGACATTGGTCCCAAAATCAGAGAATATTGGCTGGGCGGCGATCGCTTTGCCATTGGCGGCAACGCCCGTGCAGTCTACAATGTTGAGGCAAAATTCCGTGCCACTGATATCTTCCGTGTATATGCCTTTGCAGATGCCGGCGGTGTTTGGGATGAAGTGGGTGACGTGAGTTTTGGCGATCTCAATTATAGTGTGGGAACCGGTATCGGCTTTAATGTGCCTATGCTTGGACCCATTCGGGTTGACTACGGCTATCCGCTCAATCCCGGCCGCCACCAGAGCAGCAGCGGAAGGCTGCATATGTCTACCGGATTCCGTTTTTAATCTTTTGGCTGAAATGTTTAACGTTTAGCGTTTGTTCTATAGCCATAGTGTGGTAAGTGGGGTCAAAAGACTTTTGCTTGATTGCAAAATCGCGCTATGCCGTGATATACTGACGATCTACACGTTTCAAAAGCGTTATTATGTGCTCGTTGGCACGTATTTAGGTTATCTTTTTTCGTCTCCACCCCAAAAAGCGCGAGTGCGCTTAAAGTAAAGGGATTTCGCAGTGAATCAACAAGTATCTTATCTTCGTTTAGTTCTAGGGCTGTCCATTGTATTAACGTTAGCATTTTCCTGCCTCATGGTTCGGCCGGCCGCGGCTCAAACTGAGACGACCGGACAGTACCGTATTGCGGTGGTAGACATGTCTTTATTGATGTCGGAATATAACAAACGCAAAGCGAAATACAATGAGCTGCAAAAAGAGGTGGACCGGCTCCAGCAGGAAATTGATTCCATGTCGCAGCGCATTGAAAAGGCCAAGAGCGATTACGAAGCCAAAAAAGATAGTATGAGCGATGATGAACGTTTCGACAAGCGTTCGCAGATCGAATCCGATTTCGTGCAATACAGAAGTGAGCTGGAGCGTCGTCAGCGCCTTATTGACACACAAGAAGAACGGGTGCTCAAAGAAGTCGTGAACGACATTGAAGCCGTGATTGCGAAGGTGGCGGAAAAAGACCGGTACCATCTGATCCTGAATGCGTCCAAAGGGACCCGTGCCAGCGTGTTATACCACAGTGCTACCATTGACATTACTTCTCAGGTGCTCCAAGATCTGAACAAGTAAGGGTAACATTTACAGACCGGTTTCTAAGCCTAAGCTTATTATGGAAACTGATTTGTCTGGTCAGGTATGCCCCGATCTTGTTGGGGGATACCTGAACAGCGGGAGAGTGACCCGATAATGGAAATGACGGTCGGTCAAATAGCTCAATTGGTGGGCGGTATTGTGGAAGGTGATGCTTCTGTTCGTGTCTGCGGGGTGAACAGCCTGGCTGAAGCTACAGAAGCGGATCTGACCTTTGCTCGGAGCCCCCAATATTTTTCTGAACTTCTGAAATCCCGAGCGGCAGCCGCACTGGCACCCCAATCCGTGCCCGATGCGCCTATGCCCATCATACGTGTGGCCCAACCGGATGTGGCTTTTCTCAGCATTGTGCAGCATATGGCGCCGCCCATCACCCACCCTTCCCCCGGCGTGCATAGCTCTGCCTGCATTGATGCTACTGCACAGATCGGGGAAGAGGTCACTATCGGCGCGCACGTCTCCATTGCCGCCAACGCGCAGATCGGCGATCACGTAATTATCTATCCGGGGGTCTATGTCGGCGCACGCTGTCGGGTGGGAGATAACACGATTCTTTATCCAAACGTAGTACTCCGGGAAGATACTGTGCTTGGTAAACGTTGTATAATTCATGCCGGCGCATGTATTGGCAGTGACGGTTTTGGGTTTGCCCCTATTGGCGGCAGCTGGCATAAGATTCCCCAGATCGGCACTGTTTCAATTGGCGATGATGTAGAGATAGGCAGCAACACCACTGTAGACCGTGCCACCTTTGGCACTACGACCATTGGCAGTGGTACAAAGATTGACAATCTCGTACAAATAGGGCACAATGTTCAACTAGGTAAGCATTGCGCCATCGCCGGGAAAGCCGGAGTTTCGGGAAGCGCGCAAATCGGCGACCATGTTTCCATTGGTGCCGATGCGGGGCTCGCGGGACATATAACCATCGGCAAAGGAACGACCATCGGCGGTCGAGCCGGAGTAACCCGCAGTATTGGCGAAGGTCAGGTTGTATCGGGTTTCCCGGCTATAGACCATGCCTTACAGCGGCGTGTACTTGTGGCACAACAAAAACTGCCTGAACTGCTTCGGCGTGTGAGAGAGCTGGAGCGAACGATAGAGGCATTGAAAGACGCACAAGGAAATGAAACAACGAACAATCGCTAAAGAAGCCTCCTATGACGGCGTGGGGCTGCATACAGGTAATTTAACGACAGTAACTTTTAAACCCGCACCGGCAGACTCAGGAATCGTGTTTTATCGGGTCGACTTGGATCCTGTACAGGCCATACCCGCCCTCGTGGATAATGTGGTGGACGTGGCACGAGGCACGACCATCGGTATCGGCGATGCGAAAATCCATACCATTGAGCACGCCATGTCAAGCCTCGCGGGGCTGGGCATCGACAATCTGATTATTGAGGTCGACGCCGATGAGATTCCTGTCGGTGACGGCAGCGCCCTGCCGGTCATGAATACCCTGCTTAACGCAGGTATTGTGGACTTGGAAGCAGACAAGCAATATATCCGCGTGGATCACCCCGTTTATTATCGCAAAGACGATGTGACACTGAGCATATTGCCTTCCGACGATCTGCGCGTCACCATGACCATTGCTTATGACCATCCCACTGTGGGCACGCAATACGCCTCCTTCACGATTACGGAAGATACTTTCAAAAATGAATTGGCGCCGGCGCGTACCTTTTGTTTTTTACGGGAAGTGAAAATGTTGCAGGATGCCGGATTGATCCAGGGCGGCAGCTTAGAAAGTGCCGTGGTGATCAATGATGACGGCATTCTCAATGATGATCTCCGTTTCCCCGATGAATTCGTGCGTCACAAGATTCTTGATCTGCTCGGTGATACCTACCTGTTGGGCGCGCCTCTAAAAGGGCATATTATCGGCGTTAAATGCGGTCATGAAAAGAACGTGAATTTTTCGAAGCAGATCCAAAAGGTCTATGCGCGAACCTATCCCGACAGCGAAGTGCGTTCCTATAAGCATAAACTGCGGCGCACGCCGCCCGCCTTGGATGTCAATAAGATCATGAAGATCTTGCCCCACCGCTATCCTTTTTTGCTCGTCGATCGCATCCTCAGCTATGAACCGTTGAAGACGGTGACCGGTATCAAAAACGTTACCGTTAATGAGCCTTTTTTCCAAGGGCATTGGCCCAATATTCCCGTTATGCCCGGCGTACTCATTATTGAAGCCATGGCACAAGTGGCGGCAGTACTCGTTTTCGGAGAAAATGGCGAGGCGAACGGACGCCTGGCATTTTTGATGGGGGTGGAGCGAGCGCGCTTCCGGGACACGGTCGTCCCCGGAGATCAGCTTGTGCTGAAGGCGGAAATGGTCCACTATCGCCATAATGCGTGCAAAATTAAAGCCGTGGCATTGGTGGATGATGTTGTTGCTGCGGAAGCGACCATGTCCTTCGGGTTGATGCACATCGAATAGACCGGCATGGGAGCCGCATAGCGCCCGCAGCCCAAAGATTCGAGGACGCTGTCGTGGCGTGTTGGGCGCTTACGGCGATTCAGCCGGCGGGATGGATGGCATCAAGCTCCAATTCAAACAAAAGATCATCACGACAAATATCAGTGTGCGCAATAACGCCCGGCAGTGAGGGCATACCCCGCTCTTTCAAGGCAGTTGCAAAGTTAGGCGCGTCTTCCGCGTGTTTAAAATAAGCGATGCTTCGCGTCGTACAGTCCCAGGTCATGCCGCGAGATACCAATATGGCTTCCACCACATCCAAGGTAAGTTCTATCTGGGCGCGCACATCTCCTAAGTGAACACTTAAGCCGCCTGGCTCAATACTTGCCGTTCCCGATATGTATAGACGGCGCAGTCCGCCTGCCGTAAATTCCATGGCGCGGCTGAAGGCGCTGCCGTATTCAAAGGAAGGACATTGCAAGGGGGAGAGCACTTCCGTGGGGGTCAGCGATTGGCTATGGGCGGCAACTGCCAAAACTCCGGCGATCAAAGCGGCATCCTTTCCGTTCCGGCAGCCGATGCCCGTGCTCGCGGGTACGAAGCGGTCAAAAAGACCCCGCTCCTGAAAAAAGGCGGTGCGCACTTCATTGAAACTGTCGTACCATTGCAGCATGTCTTTGTTGTAGAACCATGTTCTGACCACGTGGGTGAAATCCATATTGGCGAGGGCGAGTGCTTCTTCAAGATTATGAAAAAGTTCTTCCGTTTGTTCTTTCGGGGATGCGCCGAGATTGACAGCCGTGTTTCCGCCCAAGCGGCAGTAACGGAGTCCGTCAATATCATAGGTAACACCAACCGCTCTTTCGCCCGCCACAAGAGGCGTGACCTCAGGTCCTTCCAAGGCAGTGGCTACGATGCTGTAAAAAGGAGCATCTTGCGTATATCTGCCTTCAAGCCAGGTGATGGACGGATAGGGAAGCGTAGAGAAAGCCTCTTTTAATTGGCTTTCCATGGAGCCGGGTACGCCGAAAATATCGAAGGCAATGAGGGAGGCATTCCGTTGGCCCACCGCATCCGCCACGTGGGTGCAAGCCTGTGCAAACTCACTTTGTACTTCGGATTGGAAGGTTATTACATGCTCTTTGCATCTCGCCCGTTCGAAGGAGGTGATCGAGAGCTTATTGTTATCGGTAATGGTGCTTGGCATCATAACTGGGGTTCCTGTTTTCGGTATAAATTAATGCTGTAAATGTATCTATGCGTTTATAGGCGTTTTAGGCCGCGCCGGTTTTTGATCAGCCTATCTATGGCGTGGCCGAATTGCGGCTTCCAAAGGGGTATTCGGATCTGAGCGTGCTGCCCTTATAAGGAGAGCAAGAAGGCGACCAGATCATCCAGCGCCTCTTCGTCAAGATCCTTTGTTTTCCCATGCCGATCATCTGCGTTGTATTGTTTCAACACCTCATGCAAGGTAGCCGCACGGCCGTCATGAAGGTAGGGGGCAGTACGCCAGATCTCGACCAAGGTCGGCGTATCCACGGCTTTGCCCTCATCCAATCCCTGAGTCAATCCCAGTTCATGGAGTTTCAGATCTGTATATAAAGGGGCAGGATGGCAATGTGCACAGCCCCCTTGGTTATGAAAGAGTTCTTTACCTCGTTGGGCAGATTCCGTTAAAGCGCCCTCTTGCAAATAAGGACTGGCAACCGGTTTCAGCGCTTTTAGATAGCTGTCAATGGCTTGGGCATCTTCATCGGGCCGTATGGCAAATTGAATATATCGAATGCCGGCGCGGACCGCTGTTTCTGCTTTGTCGCGAACGCCGAGGCTCATGACCGGCGGTGTGGCATGAGACAGCAACATGCTGCGCGTATTTTTGGGGTTCCCGATACCGTCGTTCATCAAATCCCAGTTCAAGCCATCAACACGGGCTTCAGGATGACAGCTGATGCAGCTTTGCCAGTGTTGGAAGCAGAGCTCGGCGTCATGAAAATATTGTTCGCCTTTCCGTTCTTCCGAAAGGACCACGTCTTCATTGACCAAGGGGATACGATCGGTTTTGTTGCGTCCTTGGCTTGTCAGGGAAATTTCCGCCACGCTGTCATCAAAATAGAGGGCTGCAAAAGCCGTATCGTTATTCACCCATAATCCCCGGGGCCCATTGCCCGGAAG
>JAAYJI010000078.1 GCA_012523015.1 Candidatus Hydrogenedentota bacterium | reverse complement strand
TCATCTCGTGTAAAATGGTGGTGGGACATTATGGACTCCTTCGGGTGTTTCAACAGAACTATTGTACCGAAGATCTCTGTGATGTCCTCTTTTTTTGCACCGGTTGCATTTCAACCTTGAATCCGCCTTGTTTGCAAGCCGCGCCTGAAACACAATTGGGCGCGGCTTTTTTATTGATGCATCGCTGCACCTCGTAAATGGGTCATACTTACTTTTAGAGGTCGGGGAACAGCTCAGTTGAAACAAAAGCCTATTTTTGGTAGTCTAGTCTTGTATGATTTGCCGAGCCTGTAAGGTACAGAAGGGCGAAAAAAATAGATTGTTACACAAAAGCAAAGCCTTTGCTTGAGACAGTGGCCGTATGTTTTTGGAGTCGCCCCTATTCTTACTACTGATAAACTTGTTTTTAGAACCCGGATACGGACCATGGTGGATCTTTCACCATAGCGGCAAGGTGGATATTCATGATAACAGACACGCTAAAAGCACGGTTAAACCTGAACGCAGTGTTGCGCAATCTTGAAGTACTGCCCGAGCTTGACACAGAGACACAGGCGCAAATCAAAGACTGGGATGTATCCATACGCTTTTGGATTAAAGGGGATATCTCGCCGGTGCTGCGCTTTAAAGAGGGGCGTTGCTATTTTGAGCAAGAGGCTCAGGCGGCTTCCGATGTAATTCTGTTTTTCATGTCTCCGCTGCAGTTAAACAACATGTTTGAGAACAAAGGGAATCCCATTCCGTTGAAGGGGTTTACGCGGCTTGGCTTCTTAAAAAATGAGTTCGCACAACTTACGCAGCGCTTGGAATATTTTTTAAAGCCTGATCAAAATACGCCCCGCGATGATACCTATAAGCGCATCAATACAGCCTTGTCTTTATATACCGCCGCCTATGCCGCCAAAGAGTTGGCAGCATTGGATCCCGTTGCCTCTATAGTGGCCGCTCAGACCCCGTCCGGGATCGTACAAATTCGTATCTTGCCGGAGGGGCCCTATGCATGGGCGCGCTATAAAGACAAAGGTATTGTCGATTGTGGACGTGGCGAGATCAAGGATGCGAGCGCGGTCTTGTCTTTCCGTAATCACGAAATTGCCAATGCCGCCTTTACCGGTGAATTGGATGAGTTTGGTTCTGTCGCCTTGGGCGATGTGGAGCTCAGGGGTATGTTACCTTTGATTGACAACACGAATCTGATCTTGGATCGTATTGGCACCTATTTATCCTAAGACCGGCTGTTTTCTTTTTGATTAAGAAGACCCACAGCCTGTGATAAAAAAAGGAGTATCTCTTTTGGAAACCTACACATTTGAAAACTCAAGAGCGTGGTTTAAACGGGCGGCAAAAGTGATTCCTTGCGGTATCTATGGTCATTTCAGCCCCGCCCCCTGTGTCCCTGTAGAATCGTATCCCTTCTTCTCAGAACGTGCAGAAGGAGCGCGCTTTTGGGATGTGGACGGCAATGAATTCATCGATTACATGTGTGCTTACGGGCCCATGATTTTGGGCTATGGAAATGCCGCAGTGGATGAAGCCTACCTAAAACAGCGCGCCGCTGCCGACGCCAATACCGTAGCCTCGCCGCGCATGGTGGAGCTGGCGGAATTGATGGTAGATACCATTCCCGTCGCAGAATGGGCCTTTTTTGCCAAGAACGGCGCCGATGTAACCAATATGGCTGTTATGGTCGCGCGTTCCGCTACAGGCCGCAAAAAGATTATTGCCATTAACGGCGGCTATCATGGAACCTCTCCGTGGATGCAAGCGCCCGGTCATCATGGGGTTGTTGACGGTGATCATGATCATCTGATTCGTATCCCTTGGAATGATATCCCTGCGCTGGAAGCCGTATTAGCGGAACATGGAGCCGATATTGCCGGCTTTATTGCGTCCCCCTATCATCACCCCATTTTTGCGGATAATGAACTGCCGGCGCCGGGCTATTGGGAACAGGCGACAGCGCTGCTGCGCAAGAATGGCAGCGTCATCATTGTGGATGATGTGCGCGCAGGATTCAGGCTGCATATGGGCGGTTCCTGTGAACATTATGGGTTTAAGCCCGATTTAATCGCCTTTTCGAAAGCTATTGCCAATGGCTATGCCTTGTCTGCACTTGTCGGTGTGGAAGCCTTGCGCGTTGATGCATCGCGGGTTTTTCAGACGGGCAGCTTTTGGTTCTGTGCCGCGTCTTTTGCTGCCGCCATAGCCTGTCTCACAGAATTGAAGCGGATCAATGGACCGGAACTGATCTTGGGGCTGGGCAAACAATTGACAGATGGTATTGTGGACAGCGCCGCAGCACATGGCTTTACCATGAAAGTTTCCGGTGAACCATCCATGCCCTATTTGCGCTTAACCGATGATGATAGTTTGATGCTCCATCAGCAATGGTGCGGTGAATGTACGCGCCGCGGCGCATTCTTTACCTCTCATCATAATTGGTTCGTGTCAGCCGCCCACACGGAAGAGGATATTCGGCGTACCTTGGAAATCTGTGACGCCGCTTTCACGGCACTCAAAAAGAATACAGAAAGCGCCTGAGTTTTACCTATCCGAAAAATACCAATCAGGATCAAGGGAAATTTGCCTTTACATAAGGCTGATGTGTATTGTTTGGTGTGGGATGAGGGTTTTATACCCTGAGCGTGTGTCGGGTATCGTGTGTGCCCGATCGGAAGCCACTTGAAAAGTAAGGCAGGATAACAACGTTAAAGAAGAGGGTGTCCTTTATGACATTGACAAGTCAAGAATTGGAAGTGCTGCAGGAGCGCGCGAAATTAATACGCCGGGAGATTGTGGATGTCACAGGCTGGTCCGGAGGCGCGCACGTTGGCGGTTCGCTCAGTATGGTGGATATACTGACCGTGTTGTATTGGAAGTATATGAATATTGATCCGTCTCGGCCGGACTGGGAAGAGCGGGACCGTTTCGTTTTGAGCAAAGGACACGGCGGCGTGGGTCATGCCGTGGTCTTGGCGCAACGAGGCTATTTTGACCGCAAGGAACTGCGCGAATTCAATGAAACCGATTCCATGTTGGGCATGCACTTGGACGCCCATAAGGTGTTGGGATGTGAGGCATCCACGGGTTCCATGGGTCATGGGTTGTCGCAAGCCGTGGGAATGGCTTTGGGCGCTCGGGTTCTGAAAAAAGACTGGCGCGTCTATTGCTTGGTGGGCGACGGAGAGAGCAACGAAGGGTCTATTTGGGAAGCGGCGATGTCGGCAGCCCACTATAAACTAGATAATTTGATTGTATTTTTAGATCGCAACCACATGATGATTGACGGCCCCACCGAAGAGGTTATGAGTCTTGAACCCTTAGCGGACAAGTGGCGCGCTTTCGGTTTTGAAACCGTGGAAGTGGATGGTCATGATTTGGTTCAACTTGCCGACGCCATCGAACAAGCTTTGCAGCATAAAGGGAAACCCTTCATGATTCTTTGCGATACGGTCAAAGGCAAAGGCGTTGATTATATGGAAGGCAATCCGGGCTGGCACTATGGCGGGCTGAGTACGGAACAAGTGGAAGCAGCCAAACGATCCATAGGAGAATAAGCATCATGTCAAAAACAGACAGTACCTTTAGTTGGACCATTTATGATGCCAATACCCTTTCTCAGCGGGAAATTTATGGCATCGTCTTGAAAGATTTAGGCGCCCTTCATCCTGAAATTGTGGGCCTTTCCGCGGATTTGGCGAAATCGACCAAGATCGGAACTTTCGGCGACGCCTATCCCGATCGCTTTTTTAATTTCGGCATCGCCGAGCAAAACATGTTTGGTGTGAGTGCAGGGCTTGCCAGGGCAGGGCTCATTCCTTTCGTTTCTACCTTCTCCGCTTTTGCGTCTATGCGCGCTTGTGAATTCCTGCGCACTGATGTTTGCTACCAAAATCTGAATGTGAAAGTGATCGCAACCCATGGCGGCATTTCCTTCGGTTCTGCAGGAAGTACGCATCACGCTCTTGAAGATTTCGCCATCGTGCGCGCCTTGCCCAATCTGACCGTCATCGTACCGGCTGACGCCATAGAGACTGCGCAAGCCGTGAAGCGGAGCATGGATATTGATGGGCCGGTCTACATTCGTATTGGACGCTGTTTCGAGCCTGCCGTTTATGAATCGGAAGACTATGAATTTGAGATCGGCAAAGCCATTGAAATGCGTTCCGGTTCCGATTTATGTATTATTGCCACAGGCAACACCGTTTGGCATGCAGTGCAAGCAGCGGACATACTTAAGGAAGAAAGTGATATCAGTGCGCGGGTGCTCAATATGCACACACTGAAACCTTTGGACGAAGAGAGCATTTTAAAAGCCCTTGTTGATACACGGCGCTTGATCACCGTTGAAGATCACTCTATTATCAACGGATTGGGAAGTGCAGTGGCCGATGTGATCGCCGGCAGCGGAAAAGCCTGTGCCTTCACAAAACTGGGTATCCCCGACACCTTCACGCCTCATGGACATCCGGAAGACCTCATGCACAACTTCAAAATTGATACAGAGGGCATCGTAGAGAAGGTTCGCGAATTGTTGAATCGAGAGTTTGAAGAGACGGAAGACTGGGAAGATGAGGTGTAATCTATGACGTTCTCCGACGAACAATTGGCTGGAAAAATCGTATTGCATGCCGTGTTGCCCGTCATTAAAGTGCTGCTCGAAGACGATCCTGCCTTCAAAAAATCTTTTGAAGGGCTGAGCGGAATTGTTCAATTTCGTGCGCAAGACACGGACGCGCCTGTAGGCGCTTACCTTGTTTTCGACAAGGGCGACTTTTGCGTAGAACAAGGCATCTTCGAAGGCAAAGCGGATCTCCTTTTCGATTTTCCAAGCCTTAAATCAATGAACGATATGTTTCGTGGAAAACCTGTTTTGCCGCGCTTAGGTCCGCTGTTCAAGGCAATTCCCAGCCGTTTCGGATTGTTGCTGAAAACCTTTAAGGTCTTGTTGGCAATGAAAATTTTAATGCCCAACGCCCAACCGAAAACGCCGGAAAAAGCGTATCTGAAAGTGAAGATGTCGTTGTACATGGTTTCAACCGCCTTGAGCCGTATGAACAAAGCGGGCGATCCGGACATGAAAGCGTGGACGTCGAAACAACCGGAACGTATTTACCAATGGAGCGTTGAAGGCTCAGACATTGCCTGTTATTTGAAAGTGAAGGCGGGCAATACCAAAGCAGGCCGTGGCGTTTACACACGGCGGCAGCCTTTTGTCCATATGCGCTTCTCCAGTGTCGATAATGCGCTGCCGGTCTTGTCCAATTCGGTAGATACTGTCACAGCGATTGCGCAGGGATTGCTTGTCAATGACGGTTCTCCCGAATACGGGGGGCGTGTTGGTGATTTCATGTTGCGAATCGCCAAATTGTTATCTTGACGCAGCGCACAGGAGAGGCAGGCGAAATGCTTTGTACGCCCTTCCAAGCATTGGAAACAGGGCGAAATGCTGCTTATTAATTGCAGCTAAAGAAAGAAGCTTATGTCAACAGAATTAATTGTTGTTTTAGATATGGATACCCGTGAAGCCGCTTTGGAAGCGGTTCACGCATGTGGCGCCTGTGAATGGTTTAAGATCGGCGCCCAATTGTTTACGCGCTGCGGTCCTGATATCGTCCGCGAGGTGCAGGCTTGTGGTAAAAAAGTTTTTCTTGACCTTAAATATCATGATATCCCGAACACGGTGGGCGCTGCGTCTCGCGCTGCCGCCGATCTCGGCGCCGGGCTCATGACACTTCATGCCGGCGGCGGACGTGCCATGATCGAAGCGGCACGAGCGGCTGTGGAAGGCAGTGACACACGCATTTTGGCGGTTACGGTGCTGACCAGCATCAGCGAGGTGGTGCTTCATGAAGAAGTGGGAATACGAGAGAAGGTTCGAGATGCTGTCCGTCGTCTAGCCCTCCAGGCTATTGATGCAGGTGCTCACGGTATCGTATGTTCCCCCTTAGAAATAGAAATTTTACGGGAAGCCTTGGGAAAAGATCCGCTGATTGTCACACCCGGTGTACGCCCAACGTGGGCGTCCAAGGATGATCAAGCGCGCGTCATGACCCCCCGGGAGGCCGCCTTAGCGGGCGCGTCCATGGTTGTAGTGGGTCGTCCCATCTTGAAGCACCCCAATCCATCAGAAGCTGCTGCACAAATTTTGGAGGAGTTACATCTATGAAGGCAGAGCAGGTAATACAGTTGTTTCGCGATACGGGCGCTTTGTTGGAAGGACATTTCCTTTATACAAGCGGCCGTCATGGCCGCCAATTTCTGCAGGCGGCGCGGGTTCTGCAATATCCGGGAAATGGCGAAGCGCTGGGCCGTGCTTTGGCAGCGCCCTTTGAAGCGTCAGCCATTGATCTTGTTATTGGCCCTGCCACGGGCGGGATAATTTTAGCCTATGAAACAGCACGGCAGTTGGGATGCCGCGCCGCCTATACCGAAAAGGCCGATGGCGGAGGCATGGCATTGAAGCGAGGCTTCCGTTTGAAAGCGGGCGAACGCGTGTTGGTGGTGGAGGATGTCATTACGACGGGCGGCTCCGTTTTAAAGTCTATCAATCATCTGATCGAACGGGGCGCTGAAGTAATCGGTGTATCAGTTCTGATTGACCGCAGCGCCGGTAAGGCGCAGTTTCCTTGCCCCTTTCATCCTGTTGCTACGTTGGCGATGGAAAGTTGGCCGGCCGACGATCTGCCCCCCGATTTGGCACAAAGTGAGCCTGTAGATCCCGATGATTTAATAGAGCAATAAGTAAAACACTTCGATTAGGATATTGGTGGGAGAATGTACATGTTTAAGAAGATTAGTTTTTGTCTTGTGTTGTGCCTTTTTACGGCACTGAGCGGTTACGCCGATACGAGTTCCGTACTCATTCTATATACAAGCGATATACACGATAATGTTAAGCCCGGTCCGGCCGGTATTGGCGGCTTGCCCTATGTGGCGGGCTACGTTGCTGACCAGCGCAAGGAACGGGATGATATCTTGTTGCTAGACGGCGGCGACGTCATGGAAAAAGGGGATATGATCTCCTATGCCACGCAGAGCACTATTTTATATGAAGCCATGAAAAAGATCGGCTATGATGCCGGTGCCATCGGTAACCATGATTTTGTGTACAGTGTCGATCATTTTAAGAACTGCTCCCGTATGGCGGGTATGACCCATCTGTGCCTCAATTATGTGGATGAATCAGGCGCGGCTGTTTTCCCCGTGTCGAAAGTTTTCGACATTAAAGGAACCAAGATTGGGGTCATTGGTATGACCATACCCAAAGGGAAAAAGTATCTCGATTTAGAAGAGACGGGCGACCGGCTTGCTGTTGAGTCGGCACGGCTCAAAACGGAAGGGGCGCACTTGGTTATTGTTGTTGCTCACCTCAGCTCACGGGATTTGGCGAAGATCGCGCCGAAGGCTCCGGATGTGGCGCTCTTTTTCGGCGGACACAGCCATGAATTGTTGCAAGAGCCGCGAAAAGTTCCGGAAACAGGCGCAGAAATTTTGATGGCGGGAAGTAACGGCAGACATGTCATTTCCATGGATTTGGTTGTCGATTGTGAGAAAGGGGTTATTGCTGATTATCGTATGGAAGCCGTCGAAATGGCTCATGATCGAATTCAGCCTGATGAAGCCATGATTGCATGGATCCTTGAGGAAGAGGCGCGTATTGTGCCTGAAGCGAACGAAGTGGTGGGGCACACCAACGAAGTGATTCAGCCCAACACCCTCGCTCAGATCTCTGCTGAAGGGCTCCGGTCTTTTGGTAAGGCAGATATAGCTTTTTGTCATGCCGGTCAAATTATGCGCAGCAATCTCGCTGCCGGGGGCATCGATAAAAATGCCTTATATCGCGCCGGTGGACAGCGCGGCGAAATCTTAGTCTACGTGTCCCTCACCGGCGCTCAGATCAAAGCCTATTTGGAGGGGCTTGCCACCAAGAAGAAAGGGCAGACCTCATGGGCGGGCTTTGACGGAAAAGTCACTTCGGAAAGTGTCGGGGACGGCGAGCAAAAAGTATGGACATTTACCGGCGATTTGGATCTTTCCCGTACCTACAAGGTGTTGATGCCCGAGTTGGAGTGGGCGGAGCGTTTTGACGAGGTTGTTCAAGACAACCCACTGTTTACAGATATGCCAAGTGCAGAGAAGGCTGATTTCACCTATCTTGATGCCGTGTCTGCTTATGTCAAAGATATCTGCAGTACCGGACAGACCTTGGATGCTTACGTAAAGCGTGCAGATGAAGCGGCAAAAGCTGCCTAAGGCTTAACGGTCTTTTTCCGCGCCATGAAGAACGGATAGGGCGTCCGCAACGCAGGTAAAGCGTTCACGTACTTTGCCGGCACGGGCGCCCCGTTCTAGTTCCACACTATTAATACGCTGCCAGTCTTGAAAAGAAACATAGTGGCAGTGCTGTTTACGAAGCAAGGTATATAAGCCTTCCTCGTCGAGCGCTTCTTTGAGGCAGAGCTCAGCACGGTCTTCCACGATTTTGCGGATTGTTTTCATGCATGCCGGTTTGTTGGCTCCGATGACAGTGTTACCGCCTTGGGCTGCCGAACCGGCGACATAAAATCCGGGCAGCGTGATGCCCCCCTCCTCTATACGTCCCTCTTGGTTCGGGATACAGTGCTGTTCCGTATCGTAGGGCAAGCCGGGAAGGCGCTCCGTCTTCTGTCCGATACTCTCAATAACAAGCCCCGCCGGTATGTGGATGCTATGGTCATTCTCGGAATCGAAGAGTACGCCGGTCACATGGTCATCGCCTATTATGGCTGTTGGAGACAAGTTAAAATGGAAATGGATTCGTCGATTGGTACGATCCTGTCGGAAGACTTGCGCATATGCCTTTTCAAGACGCGCCCAAGCAGGGGACGGATTTTCAATCTTAGGCACTTGAATATCAGAATGAACCTCAATAGTGCAATCTTGTATTTTTCCCAACAACTCTAATTCTTGGGGCGCGAAGCGAACATCAAAAGGACCGCGGCGACCGACCACATGAATATCCGTGATCTTGCTTGCGGCGAGTTGATCCAATGCCACAGCGGAGATGTCGGTATGCGCTAAATCTGATGTGGGCAGCGCCAATATGCGGGCCGCATCAAGAGCGGCATTGCCAACGCCGATAATTATCGCCGAGGGCGTGTCTAGGGGAATGTGTAAGGCTGCAGCGCCGGGCCGGCCGTTGTACCAGCCGGCGAATTCCACCGCGCTCAGACAGCCCTGCAGTGACGGATTGCGCATAGGCAAGATGTGCGGTGTGGATGCGCCTGTAGCGACAATTAGACAGTGATAATAGTCCTTGAGCGTTTCAATGCTGATATCTTTACCTATGGTGACATTGCCGCAAAAGGAAAAATTGGAGGCACCCGCTGTATTCGTAAAGGTGTCCATGGAGGATCGCAGATTTTGTTTGTCGGGAGCGATGGCATCACGAACCAATCCGAAAGGCCATGGCCACCGTTCGAATAGGGTCACTTTACAAGGCTTGGCTAAGCGCAGCAGATAATCAGCACAAAAAAAAGCAGCCGGTCCGCTGCCGACAATACCTACCCGCAATGTTGCACGTTTTTTTCCCATGAATCAAGAGAATCCTGCATCTAAGAACAAAGCCGAAATCGGCCCTTCATGGCGGCTGTGTTGGCGCATTGGTTATTTGGGCGGGCGTCGAAGTATGCGTATGACCAGTCCCAAAACGGTGAGCAAAAATCCAAGCACTACACACGCCACGCCGCCAAAATACGCGCCTACGCCCCATTGGCTTTTACCTATGAGTGTATTGATCACAACAAAGAGGATGCCAATGATCGCCAGACTAAAGCCCGTGATGGTCAAATCTAATTTACCATTCGATTTGTCCGGATGGGGGCGGCCATCCAATAATTCTTGGAGATCATGAAAGGAGTAGAGCAACTCCGGATTATTTTCAAGGCGCTCTAATAAGAGCATTTTGACACGATGCTCAAACCATCCTCGGGTCATTTCACGAAGAATGATATAAATCAAACTGATTGCAGCTACAATCAGGGGTATGGCAAAAATATAGATTCGCACCGTGAATTACCGAGAGCCATCCTTCGTCGTCACTCATGATTAGACCATGGGAGCACGGCTGTTCTTACACGTATTTGTTAAGAAAATGGCCGGGCCGCCAAAGGGACCCGGCCATACACAGAGCTTCAGAAATAACCGGGATTATGCCCAGGTCATCGCCGTCGGCGCTTCAAAAATAATGCTTTCTTTCAGGAAAGAAACGGCCTTCGTCAGGCCTTCCCAATTGGACATGAGGCTGTCTTCATGCTCAATACTGATGGGGCCATCATAGCCAACCATGCGCAAGGTCGAGAAGAAATCGTTCCACCATTTCATGTCATGGCCATAACCGCAGGTACGGAAAATCCAAGAACGATTGATTTCATCGCTGTAGGGCTTGGCATCATTAACACCGTTCACAGCCGCATTGACCGTATGCACGATAGAGTCTTTGGCGTGGACGTGATAGATGCAGCCTTTCAGTGCTTTCACGTATTCAATCGGCTCCATACCTTGCCAGAACAGATGGCTGGGATCGAAATTAGCGCCAAGACTGTCGCCGCAAGCGTTACGCAGTTTCAGCAAGGTTTCGGTATTGTAGACAACAAAGCCGGGGTGAATTTCGAAAGCGAATTTGACACCGGCGTTTTTAAGAACTTTGTCCATCTCTGTCCAATAAGGAATCACTTTTTCGTTCCATTGCCAATCCAGAATTTCTAAATAATCCGGCGGCCACGCGCAAGTGACCCAATTGGGCTTCTTATCCCAAGGACCGGAACCGGGACATCCGGAGAAACCATTCACCACTTCCACACCGAGGAGATTCGCCAATTCGATGGTTTCCAAAGTAACCGTGTGATTTTCTTTGGCGTAGCCTTCATCAGGATGCAAGGGGTTGCCGTGGCAGCTGAGCGCGCTGATTTCAAGGCCTTCTCCTTTGAGGGTGTCAAGCAATTCTGTGCGCATGGGCTTGGAGTCAAGCAAAGCGCGGCGCGGACAGTGGGGGTCGCCCGGAAAATTACCGGTACCCAGTTCAACAGTTTGCAATTCAAGGGGGCGGATCAGTTCAAGTACTTCCTTCAGCGGTTTTTCGCTGAACATTGCCGTTAATAACCCTAGTTTCATTCGACTACTCCTTTATAGTTTTTATATTTCCAAATAGATAATCAGATCAGCAGAAGGATCACACTTTGATCCATTGTTTGGTCGAGGCAGCCTTTTCCACCGCTTCCAGTACAGACTGACAATTGACAGCATCTTCAAAGGTGGAATAGGTAGGTTTCTTTTTCTTCAAGCAAGACAAGAATTCATAAATCTCGTGGACAAATAAATGTTCATAGCCGATAATGTGTCCGGGGGGCCACCAAGAATTTACATAAGGATGACCGGGATCGCAAGCCAGTACTTTGCGGAAGCCCTGCAAGCCTTCTGGATCGGCGCAATTATAATAGTGGAATTCATTCATATCTTCCTGATTCCAGAGCAGAGAGCCTTTGCTGCCGTAAATTTCGATGGCGTTGTAATTGCGGCGGCCGCCGGCAAAACGCGTTACTTCAAAGGATGCAAGGGTGTTCTTCCCTTTAATGCGGCCGATGAAAATGGCGGCATCGTCAACGTCGACAGTGTCGTACTTTTTGGTTTTCTTGCTGCCTTTCGCCGCCCAAGCGCCCACATCAGAATCAGCGATAACACGACGTTTAATAAAGGTCTCCATTGCGCTGGTTACTTCACCGACGGGACCGACTAAGAAGTGTCACAGATCCGTGACGTGTGCGCCGATATCACCGAGAGCGCCGGAGCCGGTATGTTTCTTTTTCAAACGCCAAACCATCGGGAAGTCAGGGCTCATAATCCAGTCTTGTTGGTAGGCCGCGCGAAAATGATAAATTTCGCCTAACTTACCCGACGCGATCAGTTTTTTCATGCTCTGAACGGCAGGCGCATAACGATAGGAAAAGCCGCACATGTGTTTTACTTTTGCGTTCTCTGCGGCTTTCAACATATCTTTCGCTTCTTGCAGCGTGTTGGCAAGGGGCTTTTCACAAACAATATGTTTGCCGGGTATTGCCGCTTCAGTAGCCATGACAGGATGCAGAAAGTTGGGCTTGCAAATATCCACGATATCCATATCCGGACGATTCACCACTTCTTTCCAATCCAGCGAAGTCTCTTCCCAGCCATACCGTTCTGCTGTCGCAAGCTCTTCAGGAAACTTACCGCACATCACTTTCATTACCGGTTTGACCGGCAGATCAAAAAACATGTCCACCTTGCGCCAAGCATTGCTATGGGCCTTACCCATAAACTGAGCGCCAATCATTGCAACATTAACCGTCTTCTTAGCCATGTTCTCACTCCCGGGGTTGTAAAGATTCTTTGAGCCGGCATGAGTCACCGATGCCGGATACACGATAGTGTGTTTACAAACGCACACAGCCCTTCCATGTGCGCTCTGTAAAAGAGTACCTGATTAGGCGATTCAACATCAACTATTCATTCTTTGGAGAAGGAAGCCAACTCTTATTCGCAGCATGATACCGATCAAAAAAAAGAATATGGTGAGGAACTTCTACGATAGGGACGGGTTGAAACAAGGGAGACTTTTTTGTGGTGGAGGGGATGGAGGAATTGAGAC
The DNA here is from genome assembly GCA_012523015.1 of Candidatus Hydrogenedentota bacterium. Classification (NCBI taxonomy): domain Bacteria; kingdom Pseudomonadati; phylum Candidatus Hydrogenedentota; species Candidatus Hydrogenedentota bacterium. The sequence goes on along the minus strand of JAAYJI010000078.1, from coordinate 37,323 downwards.
TCATTAAAATCAAATAAAAAAAACACGGCGATGGGTGAACATCGCCGTGTTAGCAAAATACGGTGAGACCTTTCGGTCACGGATTAGTTTCAGATGGGGTTACCGTCTGCATCATCCAAGCGGATGACACCGCCGGCGTCGACCCAGAAAACACGGATACCGGTGGCTCCCGCGCCCGCGCCGGAGTCGGTGGCGGGGCTGGCGGTGCAGGTGAAGTTGGTGAAGAAATCACTGTCCTCTGTTACTTCTTCGCCGTCTTCTTCGAGAGCATAGGTATAGCCTTGGACAATGCCGCCGCCGAGTTCGATATCAAGGAAGGGAGGGCCTTCATCCGGCGTGTTCAGCAGATCCCAGTCAGCGGTGTAGCCGCCATTTGCAGCAGCAAAAGCGGTTTCCGCGCCGACCAGCGTCTTCAGGTTGGCAATGGCTGCAGATTCGTTGGACTGCAAGCGCGAACGGAGCAAGTTCGGGATAGCGATGGCCGCGATAATGGCAATAATCGCCACTACGATCATCAGTTCAATGAGGGTAAAACCTTTGTTTTTCATGCGCATAATCCTCCATAGTTGTGTTGCATGATTTTCTTTTAGTAAGGCACCTTGCCTTCTTGGCTTTATAAGAGCAAGATGTATGCCAATTATTAAATGGCCTTTTTAAGATTTTATTTATGAGATATCACCATAATCATAGTATCTGCGGCGGAAAAGGCTGCCTTTGTCCGGACAAAAATTGTTACTAGGTGACAACTTTTGTAAAGTCCTGCGATTCGGAGCGCGTTTAAGAGGCACAACAGGAATGAACGCATGTAAAATCATTTCCGGATATAAAGGGACCGATATAAAGGTATAACGCTTTATATCAGAGTCTAAGCCTTTTTCATCTCCATAAATATGCTATACTACCTCTGCTGGCAGAAGGCCGGCCATCCCCCCGTCCCTTTCCGAGAAAAGAAATTAATGCATTCCAACCCTACTTTGACAGAATCCCCGTGTTCTTCCGGTTTTCGTGAAGTGATGTCCATGTCAGGCCCGATTATTTTGGGTATGCTTTCTGTCACGATTATGGAATTCTTCGACAAAGTCATGGTGTCCTATATCAGTACGGATGCCTTGGCAGGTATTGGCAGTGCAGGAATTGCCTCTTTTTCCATGACCACGCTTTATATGGGTATTATTAGTGTGGTGTCCACTTTCGTGGCGCAATGTTACGGGCGCGGCGAACATCATCTTTGTGCCCGTTATGGTTGGCAAGGGCTTTACCTTTCTTTATTGGGCCTCGTTTTTGCAGCAATTCTCTATCCTCTTTCGGCGCCTATGTTTCGTGCCATGGGTCATACAGAGACGATAACGGCATTGGAATTAGAGTATTTCCGGATTCGACTCGCCGGTTATGTTTTTGTCGGTGTGATCACTGCCCTGGCCGCTTTCTTTCAGGCAGTGAACCGTTCCCGTATCCCTATGTACGCGGCGATCGTTGGTAATTTCTTAAACCTCTCCCTTAATTATCTATTGATTTTCGGAAAGTTTGGTTTCCCGCGTATGGGGATAGGGGGCGCTGCGTTGGCGACTGTAATCGCCATGGGCATCCAATCGGTTTTTCTGCTCGTATTCTTTTTTAGCCGCTCATTTCGTGAGCATTACGGCACCCATCGAAACTGGCGCTTCGACTGGGCGCGTACCCATGAATTATTGCGTATCGGTATTCCCTCAGCGCTCACCTTTTTCTTGGATGTAGCGAACTGGTGGATTCTTGTAGCCTTTATTGTGGGAAGGCTTGGCGCTGTTGAGCTCGCAGCCAGTACCATTGCCTTGGGCTTTATCCACATTTGTTTTTTGCCCGCCATCGGATTGAATCACGGTATCGCTGCGATTGTGGGGCAATGGTTAGGACGCAGCAACGTAGCGCTTGCGAAAGCGCGCACGTATACGGCCATCAAAATTGCTATGGTTTATATGGGCATCATGGGTGTCCTTTTTGCTCTCTTCGGCGATAAACTGATTATGATCTTCTTTCGCGCAGAACCGGAAGTCGCTTTGCTGGGCCACAAAATCTTGATTCTTGCTGCGTTTTTCCAAGCCTTTGACGCGATCAATATTGTATCCACCGGTGCCTTGCGCGGCGCCGGAGATACACGGTGGATGATGGTGTTGACCTTTGTCATGTCTTATCTGGTGTTTTTGCCTTTGGCAGTGTTATTTGGTTTTGTTTTGAAAGGCGGCGTACTGGGCGCTTGGCTCGGCGCGACGCTTTTCATCATGCTCTTGGCCGGACTCTTATTCCGTCGTTTTTATAGCGAAGCATGGCTGGGAATTAATATCTTCAAATATAGTGAGCCCGGCGGAAGCGCAAAAGACCCGGAGGTATCGCATTCATGACTGCTTCGCCCTGCTATAGAGGAGACGCAAGCCATGTCTGACATCTTAGATCTCACGGTGGAGACTGCTGAAGCAGGACTGCGGCTGGATGTTTTTCTCGCGGAAATGGTAGAAGATGCCTCCCGTTCCTTTTTGCAAAAACGCATTAAGGAAGGGAGCGTTCGGATTGATGGGGAAGTGTGCACCAAACCGTCACGCCCTGTTCTAGAAGGGGAGCAGATTGTGGTGGAGCTTCCTGATCCCGTGCCTACGGAGCCTGTTCCCGAAAACTTGCCCCTTGAAATCTTGTATGAAGATGCGTCTGTGGTGGTGATCAACAAGGCGGCCGGCATGGTGGTGCATCCTGCGCCCGGTCATGAAAAGGGCACGTTGGTTAATGCCCTTCTCTATCATTGTAAAGGCTATGAGCAAAGCGGAGGAGACCTAAAACGGCCGGGTATCGTGCACCGCCTTGATCGGTATACCTCGGGGGTCATGGTGGCGGCGAAGACCGTCCAAGCCTATCATTACCTTGCCAAACAGGCCGCTGATCACAGTTTTGACCGTCGTTATATTGCGCTGGTTCGCGGCGCATTCAAAGTCGTGCGCGGGACGATTCACGCCAGCGTCGGCAGAAGTCTTGTCGATGGTTCACGGATGACTGTGACGGGCGTGAAAGCAAAAGAGGCAACGACCCATTTTGAGATACTTGAATCCTTTGGCGCGGCGAGTCTTGTCCGGCTTCGTCTTGAAACAGGCAGAACCCACCAAATCCGCGTCCATATGCGTTTTTCCGGACATCCCATATTGGGTGATCCTGTCTATGGCGAGACCCGTTACAGCGCGCTGAACGTGTCGCCGGCCTGTCTCGCTGCTTTGGCAAAGCTCAAAGGCCAGGCGCTTCATGCGCAGCTTTTAGGCTTTGAGCATCCGCTTACTAAAGAACGTATGCACTTTAGCAGCGAAGCGCCGAAACATTTTCAAGACGTCTTGCAAGCGCTCAGACACGTTGAGCAAAGTTGAGTATCGCACGTCTATTTTTTAATCGCGTCTATGCTGCATATCATTCATTTTTTTGTGTGAGTTGATCAAGCATAAATTTCGGGTCTACACTAAGCGGGTCGACTTCTAAAGCTTTGGCGAAGAATCCGTGTGCTTGCTCTGTATCGCCCAGACCGAGGAAGCCCAAGGCTTGTAGATAATAGGAGGAAACGCGGCGCTCTTTTCTGTCCAGCTCTTGCTCCAGTAAAAATTTGCGTGCAGTATGACTTTCATCCAGAAAAACGGTGATATGTCTACCGTCTTTTTCTGTATCAAGTCGTTTTTCTCCCACACGTATCAATTCACGGAACTGTTCTTCGCTTTCCCTTGGATCATCGCCCAGTTCCCGCTGTGCCATGGCTTTGAAATAAGTTAATTCGGGGAAATCACCGGCGCCCCAGCCTCGCGCCGGGGTGTAGGAGACCATTTCCTGAAAGTATTCTTTCGCTTTTTCTAGATCGCCTGCAGCTTTACGGTTGAGACCGAGGTAATAGTAAGCAATTGCGATTTTATTGTCTCGTTCTGCTTCAAGATTGGGAGGAAATTCCATTGTACGGAGCAACGATTTTTCCGCGGCGTCAAACAGTCCTTCTTGAGTCTCGTGTATACCGCGCTGCAGATGCGCATCTACCCAGTAGGTATGGGGGTTAAAGGAAGCGCCTTCTTTGCTGTGGTATTCAAGATTTTCAAGAAGGACGATGGCATCCTCATACTTGCCTTCAAATAAATTCAATTTGATTTGCATCAGTTGTATTTCCACCACGTCTTTACCGAAGGAACCGTAGTGGCTGAGGAATTCAGACAATTCCGCGGCCGTGAGACTGGCGTAGGACATGTACAATTGGGCTTCAGAGAAAAATCGGGGTTCCGTTGGGTCAAGTGAAATGGCCTCCATAATGTTATCCATGGCATCAGGCATTTTATGGAAATGGTTCGCTTGTATATAGGCCATGTTGCGGTAGAGCATAGCTGTATCCGGCATATAGCGGGCCGCCTTTTCCCAACAGGAGACAGCCGCCTCGTGTTGATGGTCAGCAAGCGCATTACCCAGCAATTGCCATGCAATAGCATCTTCCTGTTCTTGTTCGAGCGCGTGCCGGAGCGCTTTTATCGACGCCTCGCCATAGGGGAAACACAAATCCACGGGCAACGATGCGGCCGTCTTTCGTGCTGCCTTTGCATTATCTCGGTGGCCTTGTTTCTCCTCATACAGTGCTAAATGATAATAGACCATGGGATTGGCGTTGAGTTCGGGCAGGTCTGATGTTGCGGCGTATCGCATCACAGCGGCTGCCTCTTCATAAAGTCCAAAGTTAGCATAACGATCCGCCGTCTCAATGTAATTATAGGGCTCATTGCGAAGAATCTTTTTCAAGTCCGTTAATTTGTCGGCATTGGGCTCTTTATTTTCCGCTTGATCAAGGCGAATCTGTTCATATAAGGCCAAAAAATTTAAAGGGTCTTCGTCGCAAATGTGTTGGATCAATTTTTGCGCATCTTCATAACGTCCCAATTTGCGCAGTGCAATGGATTGGGCCGTGGCAGCCTCTCCGTTAAACTGATTGGCGGCATAGGCACGTTCCGCCGCATCCAAGGCTTTTTCCCAGCGCCCTTGCCGACCCTCTAGGCGTGCGGCTGCTGTGTACCCTGCCGAGGTCCATTCGTAAGCCCAGGTGGCACGGTACAGATAGTGGAGTGCCTCTTCAATCTTATCTTGCTGCAGGTAGGTCAAAGCGAGGTAATAAAGCGAGTCCGCGTCTTCTGCCTTGGTGTGGTTCGCTGTTACGATGTCCGCCGCTCGTTTCAGATAGCTTTGTGCCTTCTCGTATTCACCTCGTTTCAGGTAAAGCTGACCAAGGCGCGTATTGGTCGCCACGTGATCCGGGTCTAACTGCAGCGCTCGTTCATAGTATTTCATATAATCAAATGTGGTGTTGCCGTACTGTTCCAGTTTAAGTCCCGCCTGATAGAGTTCTTGGCTCGTCGTATATTCGCCGGGGTCCAATGGATCGTGGTAGATATCGGGAAACTCCTCGTTTAGAAGCGGTTGTTTTTGCCAGCGGGCAAGCTGCCGGCCTTGGTGACTGTGCACCATGATTTCCAAATTCTCCAACGTGCTTCCCTGTGGGATTGGTACGGTTTCTTGCCAAGGCGATTCCGGCGTGATCGAGACGGTCTTCTCCCAAATTACATTGTCCTCGCGTCGAAGGGTGATGACGGTCTTTGGCTGGGGAGACGTGGTATTGATCTGGATGAGTGCGCTGTTTTCATGGATCTCCAGATTGAGCGCGCAGTCCTGATTTGCCTCTTTGATATCTTTCAACCCTTTAATCCCATACAGGTACATATCGCCGTATTTGGTCTCGAAAGGCGCAACAAAATTGTAATCCGGTTGGTTATCGGAGTAAAACCCCATCATTAATTCCGCATAGGGCCCGTCGTCATCAGTTAGTTTTTGATCCCATACTTCTTGTACTTCGTTCTTGCCCCAGTTCCAAAGTTTTTTGCCTTTGAAAATGTGGCGGTCACCGACCAGCGCGATACCGGCATCTTTATCATGATCGATACCGCCCATAAAATCTTGGTCTGTTTTGGTAACGAAGAAGGACACTGGTTGTTTCGTTTCTTTCCACCAAGACAAATCTTCTCCTTTGGTGTAATCTACGGACTGGTAGACCTGATTCAGCACAGGCCAGCGGGTGAATTCCGTGACGTAATGAAAGTTCATCATCTCCACGTCGGGCGGGAAAATAATCTGATAGCTGTCATTGACATGAACCGCCACATTGGCGAAATATAAGGCGGGATATTGGAAGGGGGTCACGTTCATGCTTTTGAAGGATAATTTCACGCACGCACTGTCCGGCGCCAGCGTTACGCCCGTCATCCATCGGGTTTGACTTCGCTTTTCATATTCACCGACCCAGATGGTTTTGCTGCCGTCCTTGTGGTTTTGAAAGGCATAATCGACGGGGATCATGCTGGTGGCACGGTGATGATGGGGTGTGTTCCATTCCACGCCTCCTGAAATCCATGCGCCGAGTGTTCCAATCAAGGCAGGTTTAACCACATGATTATAATAGACCAACTCATAATCATTGGTTTTGTCTTGACAATAATAAAGGCGTCCGCCCAATTCCGGCGTTACGCACAGCCGTATATATTCATTTTCCAGTATAAGCGCTTGGTAGCTTTTGTCTACCTTCTCTGTAGACTGGACATCATAAAAAGGATAAGGATAGATATGCCGTTCCGCCAGCTGCACTTCCTCTGATCTGAAAAAGAGCGGTACCTTATCGGGGTCTTTCGTTTCATAGGTGGGCAGGATCAACCTCTCTTCAGTGAGGATGACCTCCGCTGCGCATAGGGTGCTTAACAGGGAGACGAGCAGCAAAAAGTGAAAACGCATCTTAATTCCTTTCCGTCGGTTTTGTTCCGCGTGATCTGAATCGGTTGTTGGAGGCTATGACGCCTATCTCGCTTATGGGATCGGACGCTGCTTGGAGCCGCGACGGGCAACGTAAATATCCTATTGCAAGCGATTTTCTCAGTGGGATTAATCATACCTTTTTGCGCCACGTTCCATCCAATTCGTCAGAGTTTAGAATAGTAACGCTGTCTTCAATCGGCGCAGAGACGTGCTTCACCGGAATAGCCGCGCTGCCATCGTTCCCAAGGTCCCATTTTATGATCGCGGAAAAAAGAGCGGTCTTCCGGTACTTGGACAAAAATCAGCAGTGAAAGAGCGTCAAGATCAGTTAGGCGATAAAATCCTTGGAAAGAATCACGGCATGATTCCGGCAGCGAGATACCCAAAAAACGACTGCGTTTCCAAAGGGGCTGTGCTTCAAAAGGAAGATCAGGCTTGATTTTTTCTTGCCACGATGGAAGGTAAACAGTTTCCAGATAACTTTCAAATAAGGATGCTGTATAGAGGGTGGTTGTTTCGTAGACGGGAAAGAACAATGTAACCCTTCCCTGCTTTTTATCTTCAACGCCCCAGATGGTGATGGGTTGTGTAAAGTCGTTGAACACTCTTTCAGGGTCATATTCGAGGGTGATGGGAAGATCCCTGCCTCGCGTATCGAAAACGACAGCGCCATAGAACCACGCTGTTTCGCCCGGCGGCAAGTTTTGCTCGGCCTCATCGAATCCTAGCATGTCACGGTCCGGCGCAATAAGGACACATCCGTCATGATGTGAGACTTCGGTCGGCACCGCTTCCAAGGGCATGGATTGCAATTGCTCTGTCAAGGCAAGGGTCTGCCTGCTTTGCCATAATTGGAGTATCACTAAAGGTACAAGTGCTATGATCAAGATAAGACACAGGAAGACAGAGATCTTCACCATGGGCAAGAGATCGAAAACATGAAGCGTATCGTTTTTCTTGTCGGAAGTGTCTTCAGATACGGAACTTTTATGGATCTGTTTTTTACAAAACCACCCAAAGCTTCGTTCCAAACAAAATAAGACCCCCAAATAAGGAACAAAAAATAAATAAGGGGTAAGACGAAGCTCGAAGTTGATGCTCAGGGCGCCTGTAAAGCAAAGCAACATGCCTGTCAATAGCAATGCATCTTTAAAGCGAAACGCAGCCACGGAACAGAGCAATATGAGCATGGCGATCAGCCCGACATAGGAAAGAAGGCGGGTGACAAGGTGATGAAAATAATAGTTGCCTTTCAGCCATGTCGGATATTGTTCTTGGATCAACGCAACATTACGGAACATCTTAAAAGGTACACTATAAAATGATATAGTAGACTGCCACGCACGGGTGATAATGTCTGCGGGAAAGATGAACAGAGCTTTTCTGAGCAGCTGCCATTGTGTGTTTGCATATGTTGCGCCTGTATAGAATAGACCGGGATTGATCATAAAGGGCGCATTGGGATCCTCGTGGGCACGTTTATAAACCGCAGCATGGGGATTTTCAAAGGAGTCCGTATTGTTCATGCGCCTTGCGTAGGCATTGGCTTGTCCATAGAGTCCTGAATCTGACCACACCAGAAAATTATAGGATGCGCCTCCGAAATCTAGCCGTTCTTCGACTTCATCGGTCAAGCCCTGAAAAAAACCATGTACAGACGCCTGATTGCCTTCAAGCGCTCCGCCGGTAAAGGCGGGTTTGGCAAGGGGGACGAAAAGCAAAAAGAACAAGAGTATGGAAAGTACTCGTGTTTTCCACACATGCTTCCTGTCACGGTTTGGCGCGAATAAAAGGAGTGCTGCCGCCCATGGCACGCAAAGGATGATATCTTGTCGAAAGCCCATTCCTAAACCTGTTAAGACCCCTAATGCTATGGCGATAACAACGATACGAAGATTGGAATGTTTAGAAAGAATGAGCCGTAACAAGAGACAAAGGATAAGCAGAGTAATCGGTGTTTTTGCAAAATCACGGAACATGAGCGTGCTGTGTAAAAAGGCAGGAGAAGAAATAATCAAGAGTACACCGACAAAGCTGAAGCCTTTATTCAATCCATTACGCAGTAATGCATAAAAGGCTCCGGCGGAAAGGGCGCACCAGACCGCTGCGAAAATAGACAGGCTGCGTAGTGATACCCCGAAGAGCCGCCAAAACCAGCCGACCGTATACAAATAATAAATATTGGTCAATTCGAAGGGGGTTTGTACAGGCACGGTCTGCACGTTGTCGGGTATTTTAGAAATATCAAATTCGGATGTTTTGAGGGTAATGAACTCTTTTAAGCCGGGTATGGAATCGGGTGCATGGACACCTAAGCCCTGTCCTGCTGCAAAAAATACGGCAGGTCCCAGTAAAGCCATCGTATAGGGGCCGGAATAGTGTATTGGCTCGTCTAAGGAATTATGGTAGCTTCTGCATAAGCCATACCCTATGATCAGCATCAAAATGAGCAGAAGGATGTCAACACGATACTGACGTGCTACACGAAACACCTTGCTGAATTGTTGGATAAGCGCCATTTGATCCCTTTTAAAAGAACCTGTTATCTTGCTATTTTTTTGTGTCGATTCCGATAGGCCGGAGTTTTCACAAAAAGCTGGAATAGAAATTTAATGTATGGGCGCGGCCAATCATTATGATTTTAAAAAGAGAAGCTTGATCGCTCCCAAAGCCTTAGATTTAAATTCATGAAAGGAGCGCAGCGTGATAAGGCTCCTCAACACATAGGATATTCTAAAATAAAAACGACGATACGATTCTCGATGTAGCCGAATCAGATCGTTTTCGGAAACAAATTCAGTCCAATGCTCAATGTTGAGTTCTTGACTTGGATCCAAAGCCCATTTGCTCCATTGCTCCGGCTCTACCAAGCCTTTTTCAAGGGCTTGGTCGTATACTTCTGTGTGGGGATAAATGTTCATGATACCAATCTGCGCGTAATCGGGTCGAAGGGAAATTAAGAAGTTGATATTTTTCCGAATATCCGCAATAGATTTTTCATGGGGTAACCCGATCATAAAATCGGCAACGGTTTTGATTCCTAATTCTCGGCACCACGCGAAGGCTTGTTGAATTTCAGCGATGGTACAGCCTTTCTTAAGCACGCGCAATCCTTCATCCGAGCCTGTTTCAACACCAAAAAAGATGAGTCGTAATCCCACACTTTTTGCCAAAGCCAAACTCTCCCGAGTCACTCCGGTGACCCTGCCCCGGAAATCCCAAATGATGCGTAACTTTCGTTTTTTTAGGGCAAGACAAAATTCTTCCAAGCGTTTAGCAGTAATGTTGAAGAGATCATCGTAAAAATGGAATTCCTCATAGCCGAGTAAAAGGCATGTTTCTATCTCGTCCATGACAAGCTCCATTGCTCTGGGCCGATATTGTTTGTAGGGCACATTGCAAAAAGTGCATTGATATGGACAGCCACGGCTGGTGATGATCGTAGCCAGGCGCGGCCGGATGCCTACAATACTGTGGTAATCGATATGGGCGATAAAGCTTCTGTCGGGCGGCGGCAAGAGATTAATATCATCAATATAGGCTGGAACAACAAGAATATCCTGTTTAAACCGTGGATCGCGTTCGTTGGATAATCGAGCTGCTGTTAATTGGGCTGTACTGTACACACCGGGAATGCCATTAATATCTTTTTCCTCACTGATGCATTTGATGAGATCCGTGAAGGCTATCTCTCCTTCCCCGACAACAATAGAGTCAAAGATCCCCAATGACGCGGCTTCGATAGGAAAGGCGGTAGCATGATGACCGCCCAAAGATATATGAGCTGCGGGAACGAGTTTGCGCGCCGCCCGCGCCACTTTCACAGCATCCAAAAGGGCGATGGTGTAGCTGGTTATGCCGATGAGATCGGGAACAATGTGGGCAATACGTTTTTCTAATTCGTTATGGGAAATTTCTTCGGCGACGCAATCGAGAAAACAATAATCGTGTTCCGGCAGTTTTTTTTTGGCATAGGATACCACGTACAAGGGTCCCAGGGGGGGGAATTTTCCAAAGTCACTTGCTTCCAGAAAGCCTGTTCCGTCAGATGCCTTAAATTCTGCAACCACATTTTCATCAGGTGGGTTGATGATTAAGATTTTCATGATTCTTTCAAATTTGAAGGGTAGGGAGTCTCGTGATACATATCCAATTAACCGAATGAGGCGAATCTCAGTAGTGGAACCATAACAGCGGTAAGTTTTATATTCGAAAGTAAAACTATAGCATAAACCCTTTCTTTTTATTTAAGCGAATTACTGATATGATTTCGGAATCTTGTGATGCAGCAAAGGGCTCGGCGGCATTGTGGCAAGCCCGGACATTTATACCGGATTAGGTTTGTTATAGTGTTACAGTTTCTTTTTAGACTGTTCTTCTTTGAAGTTTATGAGTGTTAATTTTTATAATAATTCTGCGTGTTTCGTACGATCGATAAGGCAGGTACCCTCGGCAGTTGCTGAGGCGTTGATAGCGTAAAGTGCTGTATCTATCTCAGATATTTCAAACCCTCGTTTTCATCATTTGATCTTACCATGAAAAGACTGCATGTTGAGACCAAAGAATAGCACTGCCTTTTACTCCATACAGTCCAGATGGTTTTTTATGCTTTCAAGACCGACAGCTCCTATACAACCCCCGAAATCCAACAAGATTTCACGGCGTCGGCTATTCATAAAAAACATGTATCGGACTGGAAATGTAATGCTCAGTCGTTACCTGCAAAAAGCGCCCCGATACTGCCCGGTCATGCTTCTCTTTCTGACAGGACGGTGCAACTTAAAATGTCGTATGTGCGGTGTCTGTGATTTAGAACATGGATACGAAAGTAATGAAGAGCTGAGCACTGATCAATGGAAAAGGCTGATTAGCGAAGCCGCTGAAAAACTGGGAACGTCCCTTGTGGTAATCAGCGGCGGCGAAGCCTTGATGCGGGATGATGTCTTTGAAATTATTGCACACGCGACGGACTTGGGGGTTGCCACGCACCTATGCACCAATGCCTTACTCTTAACGGAAGAAAAAATTCGTTTGTTGCAACGTGCCGGTGTTGCCACCGTTTCTTTTTCTATTGATGGCTCAGAATCGTCGATTCATGAACAATTGCGCGGTCCACAGACTTTTGAGCGTGCGACAAGTGCGGTCAAGAAATTTAAAGCGCTTGCACCGGAAGTCCACCTTGGCATTAATTTTGTCATTACACGCCACAATTATCGTTTTATGATGGATATGGTGCGTTTTGCGAAAGAACTGGGCGTACACCAACTTAAATTTGCGCCCATACACACGAATTTGTTGCACAAGGACAAAAGTTTCGATAATTGCCAAGATCTCTTCTTTCAAGAATCGGACCTTGATGAATTGAAACAAGAAGTGAAAAAAGTTCAAGGGGCCTGCAGTAAGAACCGATTGATGAGCAACTCGGCTGCTTTTTTTGACGGTATCGCCCATTTGTATGGGACACCTCATCGAGTCCGCTGTTACGCGGGCTATGCCATTTGTGCCATCAGTCCGGCGGGCTGTGTATCGCCCTGTAGTAATATGGACAGTCCCTTCTCAATCACCGAACAATCCATTGCCGACATTTGGAAAGAAGAAGACTTTCATAACCTTAGAAAACAAGTCCATCGTTGCACCTCTTCTTGTTGGGATACAGCATACACAGAATTAAGCCTTTGGCTTCGTCCACGGTCGCTGTTATTTTCTTTCCCCAAAAAGATTAAGGATATTTTTTTCTATTTCAACGGGCGCCAAAATGGATGAATCGGTCAAAGGCTATTCATGTACAGAAAAAACGTTATTTCCAATGAACACGCGTCATGGGCTTTTGGTATCTTATTAATGGCTTTGGTAGACTAACCCGATTAAGCGGGCCGCTGCCTTGGATGTATGATACCCTTTGGTTCCTCAGTAAATATATGCCCCAAAATTTAAGTGTTCTTCAATTCCATTGCTTTCCTCATCTATCTTTTCGGAATGGTTTAAGATGAAACTTTTCTTTTTAAATCCACCGCACGTTTTGCCGATTATGCGTCGCTACATGTGCAGTTATTATTCGCCTGAGTATATGTTGCCCCCCACAGACTTACTTTCGCTTGCCACCTTTGTCCGAGAGAACAATAAAGCAGAAGTCAAAGTCTTCGACGCCATCGCGGAAGGATACGATTTAAAGGGCGTGCTCCAAAAGATCGCGGACTACGCGCCTGATATGATTGTAGTTTTAATGGGCGTAAAAGTATTTGGAGATGATTTGGATACCATCGCCCTTATTAAGGAGCATTTTCCGGAAACAACGCTGACCATTTTCGGTTATTATCCTACAGCCTTCACGAGCAACTTGTTGGAAAAAATAAAGGTGGATCTCATTCTGCGCAGTGAGCCGGAGTTTCCATTATCCCAATACATAGATCGTATGGAGACGGGAGGGGCCATTGACGGGATTGCCGGCTTGGCGGGACGTACAGCGGATGGACTTTTGTTTGACAATAAGGAGCAGCGTATTGAAGATGCTGACGCTCTTCCTTTTCCGGATCCCTCTCTGGTCACGATGAAGCGCTATGAAGAAGCTTTTTTAGGGGGACCTTGCGGCGCCATTTTGTCCATACGGGGATGTCCTTTTTCTTGTAGTTACTGCACCACCACTTACGGTCGTTATGTTACGATGCGGTCGCCGGAAAGTGTGGTAAAGGAAATGAAGTATCTTAAAGAAAAAGGGATTAAGACCATTCGTTTTCTTGACGATATTTTTACCTGCGACAAAGGACGGGTCATCTCCATTTGCAAAGGAATTATTGAAAGCAATTTGAATATTCCTTGGACATGTTTATCCAGAATCGACACCTTAGACAAAGAGATGTTGGATTGGATGTGCAAAGCAGGATGCCGCCGTGTCATGATCGGGATCGAAAGTTATTCCGCCCGTGTGTTGGATCGACTGCACAAAGGAATATCCCCGGAAATGATTAATCCCAAACTGGAATTGATTCATAAATCGGGGATGAAAATTCTGGCGTTCTTTATGGTTGGCGCTCCTTTTGAAACCGAAGAGGATTTGGAAGAAACCATTCGCGGCGCCCTTGATTCCCCCTTGGATTTCATTATTGTGACGAGCATAGAGCCCTTCGCAGCTACACCTTATTTTCATCAGTTATCCGATCAAATAGCCTTTAATCTAGTTCCTTTTAAATGTGAATATAAAGATCCGGATGTGTATCGCATTGCCAATGCGCGCCGTCAACGTCTTTATCGCCGGTTTTATCTGCGGCCGCGGATTTTGTTCATCCACCTATTAACCTTCATCAATAATCCTTGGCGTACGCTCAAACTATTGCGTGCCTTTTTGTTCCCGACCAAGACCTAAGCACGCAGCGCCTATGAATCCTGTCTTGATTTTCCGCGGCATTGCTCAAAATCTCCCACAAGAATCTGTTTTTCTCGGGCGATGGATCACTTACGAGATTTCAGCTTCGGAATAAACGCCATGCAGATATTGTTGTATACTGTTGTTGTGCAAGTGTTCAATTGTATGTGTCATGTGTTAAAACCCCAACATGGGAGGATCACCAATGAGTTTCAAACAACCAGAACTGCCTTACGGTTTAAACGGGCTGAATCCTTTTGTCTCTGAAGAGCAGATGGACTTTCATTACGGCAAACACCATGCGGCGTATTTCGCGAATCTCAATGGGCTTGTTGATGGAAAGCCTGAGTCGGAGTGGGCGCTGAAGGACGTGGTATTAAAATCAGAAGGCGCTGTATTCAACAATGCGGCCCAAGCATGGAATCACAGTTTCTTTTGGCATTGCATGTCCGGTTCTGGCGGTGGTACGCCTGCGGCTGATCTGCTCGCCTCTATTGAACGGGATTTTGGATCTTTCGATGAATTCAAGTCGCAGTTTTCCACAGCGGCCGCGAAACTTTTTGGTTCCGGCTGGGCTTGGCTCGCCGCCGATGGAGCGGGCAAACTCGAGATTATGGCGTTAAGCAACGCTGATACGCCCTTGCGTCATGGCAAAGAACCAATCCTCACCTTGGACGTGTGGGAACATGCCTATTACATTGATTATCGCAACCAGCGCCCGAAGTTTATTGAAGGCTTCTGGGATGTTGTCAATTGGGATTTTGCAAAACAATGTCTTGTTACTCCTTTTAAAGCATAGACGTCCCTCATCGGACAGAATGCAAACCGCCGGAGAGGAATCGCTCCTTTCCGGCGGTTTTTTATGTTCAGGGAATGTCGTTAAATTTAGGGGAGTTCTTTGATTTTGATGTTGCGATAATCCAGGCGTGACCCATGATTTTGCAGACCAATAAATCCGGCTTTTTTAAGGACGCCGGGATGATCTTTGGCTTGATCGCTGAAGGTACTGATGTCACTGTCCACAATCATTGTTCCGTTTAAAGTGACCTGCACTTGAGACGCATCATATTTGATATGCATTTTCTGCCATTCGCCGGCGCCCTTTGACGCCCGTTGGGAAGGGGCGACCAAGGCGTAGACGGAGCCCGTATATTGCCAAGGTTTTAATGCTCCGTACGCTTTGGTGTCATCATCCAAAACTTGTATTTCGAGCCCCTGATAGGCAGGATCTCCTTCCAGACCGGCCCGTAGGAAAACGCCGCTGTTGCCGGCTTCGGGCACATTAAATTCAAGTTCCAATTCGAAATTGGAAAATTCACGGACGGTGCCCAGCCATCCGCCACCGCCGCCGTCGGTGAAGAGTACGCCGTTATCTACTGCCCAAGTCAGATTTTTACCACCCACCTGGTTCCAGCCGATGAGATCTTTTCCATTAAAGAGGTCGGTCCAACCTTCTTCTCCCAGAAGGCGGGCAATAGTCGGTTCTACGACGTGTGCCCAGAGGGCATAGCCATATTCATTGGGATGCAGCAGATCGGGCATGACCTCTTTCGTCAGTTCGTCTTCTCGGTTAAGAAAAGCACGGGTAATGTCGAGAAATTCGACCATAGGATCGTCATTGGCTGCCGCGGCGAATAATGCCGTTGCCTCCCGTAATTTTTCTTGAATGTCGGCCTTTACATCGGTGCGAGGGAAAATACTCAGCAAGAGGATTTTCATTTGAGGCTGCCGCTCGCGCAATAAGGCGACAATGGCTTTTACGCCATCAGCGATTTCTTCCGCTGTGTTTGCCCCATGGTTATTGGTGCCAATCATAATGACGGCGGCTTTGGGTTGAATGCCTTCTAAATGACCATGTTCAAGCCGCCATAATACGTGTTCCGTCCGATCGCCGCTAAAGCCCATGTTCACAGCATTGCGCTTGGCATAATAACGATCCCACATCTCTTTTCCTGCGCCTTCCCAGCCATGGGTAATGGAGTCACCGATCATGAGAAGATCCACATTGCCTTCTTTTACGCGCTCGTTGACCGCGTCATTGCGCTGGGTCCACCAGTCATCGGATTTCGATACGGGCGTGACCGTTGATGCTGCCCATGCCATAGACAGGCTAAGGGTCCAAACCGTTAGTGTGAGAATTAAAAATCGAAAAATGCGGGGTGTAGATTGTTTGGTCATGAGGTGTGTCCTTTACGATTTCATGTATAGCTTACACAGGTTATATCAGGAAAAGGCTGCCGCGGTCATTGCGGCCCAGTCTTTCTTGAACACAAAGAAATTAATGCCATAGACTCCTTTTTCTTTCACGGAGGCGACGGTGTCCGCCATCTTGGGATCGTCAATGTAGAGGATGGGCGCGAGTTCTTTGTCGTCGCGAAGGAGGGCACGTGCCCTGGCGGTTTCTAAGCCCACCACTTCCGGCGGCAATTCGCTTCGTATGGCTTCAACGGTCGGTGTAATGGAAAAGTCCGAGAAGCCCGCCCACGAGAGAATGGCTTTCACAACAGCTTCTTCTTCAGCGCTGCCCGTTATCTTAAGTTCTTCAGGAAGTTCAGCTAACTCCCAATTCAGGCAAGCAGGGCCGGGATGGTCGGGGTAATTGCGATAAATCATGGGGGCGAATACATCGACTGTATCTCGAAGATCTTCGTAAGACTGTCCGACCAAGGGCGCGATTGAAGGGGTAAAAATATAGATGCCCATTTGCAAACCGGCACCGTGAATAATTTCAGCGATGGCGTTGAGATGACCCGTGGTGTGGATACGCCGAAAGCGCAGCCATACCATGATTCCCGGAGAGCCGCTAAGCCATTCCAACAATCCGCTTGGCGTGGCGATTTGTTCGAACCAGCGCAGACGTATTTTTCCAGAAGCGGTAAGTTGTGCATGCAATCGCGTCACGTCCCGTTTCATCAAGCTGAAGTCACAGTCCAGTTCAGCGGCACGCTTTGCTGCATGATCAGAAAAGTCTGTTAGGAAGGGCATTAATCCGCTTGCCGGCGAGGCGAAACGGACACCATCCACCAAGATTCCTTTGATGCCTTCTGTTTTTACCATTTTGGTATAGGTGTCTAAAGAGGCATCGCGTATTTCTTGGGAACAGGGTGAAGCGGAACCAAACCATGCTTGGGGATCGTCGAAAATGTCTTTTGCCTTGAGGCTGTCTTCATCGCGGATTAAGGAGAAACCGCCTCCGCAAATCCAAGAATCCATGCCCGCCTTATTGACGGCATCAATGACAGCCGCACCTCCCGCCACCACGGTGTTGAATCCGGCCTCTCTTAATTTCGTCGCCAGTTCCAGCGGATCTTCTCCGCCGTCGAAGCCGTGCATCCAATATTTTATGGAATTGGATGAGGGGGCTGTTGCTGCGGCATGGACAGGATGGGCAGCACGTGATATCCCGACGGCGCCGGCACCCAAAGCAACACTCTTTATAAAAAGCCGACGGTCGAAGCGCTGTTTTTTCATCATCGAAACCCTTCTGCTGTTTTTGATTGTTTACAAGGATTATCTATGGGATTCCGCTAGCATACTTGAAAAAGCATGCTTCGATAAAGCGAGGTTATTGTCCTTGCAATGTCGGGTGCTTGAGGATATCTAAAACACCTTGTATATCGGGATAGGGGGATATATAGTTCGCCACTGCTTTGATCTCCGGTACCGCGTTTGACGGGCATGCGAAAAAAGAAACGCAGTCGCGAATGGATAAATCACCGCAGGTGTCGCCGATTCCCGCCAAGTTTTCTTTTTGAAATCCAAATTCGGCAGCGAGCCCTTCTATAGCCGCGCCTTTTGTTACGCCTTTCAGATCTATGTTCAGATAGAAATGGGTTGGTGTAATCTCAATCTGAAGACCGGGTATCGTTTCCGCAACATCAATAATTTCTTTTGTAAGTTCGGGGAAACAGCTTGGATCTTCACAAAATAAAGAAAGCTGTGCTTCCTTCCCAAATTGGTAGACCAGCCCTGTATAGCGCGGCAGTAATTCTGAACAGATATAATGACGCAGCTTTTGAAGTCCTTCCACCATTAAAGGGCTCACTGAGGCGGCAAAGACAGAACGGTTATCTTGGAGTGTGTAATAGACTGCGCCGGCTTCGCAAATTGCGGGATAGCGAATGTCTAAAAGTTTCATTAAAACTTCCACATAAGGTTGCGGTCGGCCTGTGCATAGAGTTAAGGGTACCGAAGCCTTATCGTCGGCGGAAGCGGCACGGCTGTATTGAGCGAGTTGGTCAAATAAGACCCGGTCCCAAGCTAAAGAAGCTTCCGGCGAAATACATCCATCCACATCGGAAATAATCAGTTTGATCATGAAATACCTTTCTTCATCAAAGAAAAGAGGGCATGCGTAACATGGATTCATCCATGGCGGTAGTATATCATGCTTCTGAAGAATGCCTTTGGAATTGAAAAGAAATGAAAGAGAAAAACATGTGCCCTATTCATCGGGAGTTTAAGGAAATATTTCCTCTATTACGTCAAAAATTAGAGAAAGCGTTAAGCGAGAATCTAATGCCTTTTTGGGCGAAAAATAGTTGGGATCAGGAACAAGGCGGATTTTTGACGCGCCTTGACCGCTATGGTCGACGTCTGGATGACACGGAAAAAGTATTGATGATGCAGGTTCGTATGATGCACAGTTTATCTGCGGCACATCGCTACGGGATTCAAGATCAAGGCTATCTGACGCTGGCGGGTAAAGCCTTTGACTATGTGAGGGAAAACTTTTGGGATGAGGAAGACGGCGGCTTTTATTTCTCCGTCAATCGGGATGGGTCACCGCGTTCTCGGCGCAAAAACACGGATTTTCATGCCTATGCACTTACAGGGCTTGCGGAATATTATCTAGCGTCAAAGCGACCGGAAGTTCTGGAGTGGGCGTGCCGCGTTTTTGAGTTGTTGATGGACAAAGCCAAAGATCGTGACCGGGGATTTATAGAGGGTTTTGATGGGGGGAATTGGCCAGCACTGAACGCGGAACAAATGAATCTGGGCGACCGCAGCACTCTTAAAACGATTGATATGCACACGAATATGTTGGAAGCGCTGGTCTTTTTGTTTGACGCTTCGGGCGATCAAAAACATGGTGACGCTCTCATGGCATTGTTGCAGCTGATCTGCCGGAACGGCATTCATTCGGAAACAGGATGTACCATTACTGTATTCAACCGAGATTGGGAAGCTGAAAAAGACGCCGACGGACGTATGACTACTTCTTATGGTTTGAACGTGGAATTGGCATGGCTTATCTGGGAGGCCCTTGACGTGCTGAACAGTCCGAATGAAGAATTCTCACAGATTGCCTATGCCTTGCTTGATCATGCCCTTGCTTTTGGCTTTGATCATGACTGTGGCGGATTGGCAGCTAATGGGCCCATGTCCGGTTCTGTGTTGGCTGCGGAAGGGCTTGGTGAAGAGCGATTGTATAAAACGTGGTGGGCACAAGCAGAATTGCTGAATGCGCTCAGTGCGGCTTTTCTGCGAAGCGAGAAAAAAATCTATCTTGACGCACTGATCAAAACGGTGGATTGGATTGAATGTTATCAAATGGATCATCGCCACGGCGATTGGTATGAAGCCACCTATTGGGACAGCGGCGCGCCCGTTACAACAGACAAAGGAAGAGAATTTAAAACTTCTTTCCATGCAGGCCGAGCGCTCATCCGCACCATTCACGGTCTGCAACAATATGAAGATCGAATGACAAGGACGTCATGAACGGGAAGCGGTGGTGTTATAGCCGAACCAATCCGTCGATTTTGGTGAGAGCGTGTTATACTGTGCTTTTGGTCGAGGCACAGTCTGCGAAGGATTTGCTGATATGAGCAAAAAGCATCACTCTTATAAAAAGAAAGTTGCACTTCCCCCCGGATCACTGGTTCATGTAGGCAAGCCGGGCGGAGCGGATATGCATCTGTCTGTGGTTTGCTTTAGTCCTGCTCAGTATGAAGCAACCGATATTAAAGCGTTGTCGGAATTGAATTCTTTGATGTCCGAATCTGCTGTAACGTGGCTTCAAATTGAAGGCTTGCAAGATACGGAAATTTTGGAGTTGCTGGGTCAAGCCTATGGCATTCATCCTTTGACCCTTGAGGATATTCTAAACACGAACCACCGCCCTAAAACCGATTTTTACGAGACCTATATTTACTCGGTGCTAAAATTGATTCAGTATAACAGCACGAATAAGCGCTTGGAAACAACGCAAGTAAGCTTGATTCTGTTTCCTCAATTTGTGATCAGTATACATGAACATCGTGACGGCATCTTTGATCCTTTGCGCAGTCGTTTATCAAAAGCCACGGGGAAAATGCGTCATGAAGGAGCTGATTTCCTTTTCTATTCGATGATGGATCTTATTATTGATCATTATTTTATTTGTCTTGAAGAAATGGATGATCAAATCGAATATTTGGAAAGCCGGGTACTCCAAGATCCGACAGCGCAGCTCGTGTCAAGCCTTCAGCAAATCAAGCGGGAACTGCTCAGCCTTCGTAAAACGATTTGGCCTTTGCGCGAGCAGATTACCGTACTTTTGCGCGAGGAGCACAGCGCCCTTGGTTCAGATATGTCGATCTACGTACGGGATTTATACGATCATACCCTTGCGATTATGGACACGGTGGAAATTTTGCGCGACATGACCTTGGGACTTCTGGATGTCTATCTGTCCAGCATGAGCAACCGCATGAATGAGATCATGAAGGTGTTGACCATTATCGCCACAATTTTTATTCCGCTCACGTTTATCACCGGTATTTACGGGATGAATTTTTTGCATATGCCGGAATTGGGAATGAAATGGGCCTATCCCATAGTTTTAGGTACGTGTACGACAATTGCCGGGCTCATGCTTCTTTTCTTTCGTAAGAGGCGCTGGTTATAATAGGGGTTGGAGGAGGGACAATCCGTCAAGCGACAATCTATTAATTTTCCATGAATTATAAAGGAATTGCACATGAAAGAATATACGCCTAAAGCGATTGTGCAGGAATTAGACAAATATATCATTGGCCAGGATAAGGCAAAACGTAAAGTTGCCATTGCGCTCCGCAACCGTTGGCGCCGTCTGCAACTGCCGGAATCCATGCGTGATGAAGTGATACCCAAAAATATCATCATGATCGGTTCCACGGGCGTCGGTAAAACTGAAATAGCCCGTCGTCTATCTAAAATGGCAGACGCGCCCTTTGTGAAAGTGGAAGCGAGCAAATTCACGGAAGTGGGCTATGTGGGGCGCGACTGCGAGTCTATGGTTCGTGAGTTGACTGAAGCGGCGGTCAAGATGGCTCGCGAAGAACTTCGCGAGGACTGCGAGGAAAAGGCAACACATATTGCCGAACATCATCTGCTGGATTTGCTTTTGCCGACGCGGCGCAGCGTTGAACAGCGTGTAGATTTTAACCCTATGGATCCCCGTGCGGGCGATGAGCCTCCGGTCGAACCGGGCGCTGCCGCCGAAGAGAAGGCACGCCGTTTGGTTGCGAAAAAACTGGCTGCCGGCGAGTTGGACGATCAAGAAGTGGAGTTGACTGTTTCTGAATCCAATAAAAATGCGATGCTGCAAGTTTTTGCAGCCAGCGGTATGGAAGAAATGGGGCTGAATCTGCAGGATATGTTGGGGCAGATGTCGCCGAAACGTCGAAAAAACAAAAAAGTGACCGTTGCGGAAGCGCGTGAAATTTTGTTGCAAGAAGCTTTCAACGAAATGATTGATATGGACTTGGCGGCACGGCGCGCTATTGACCGTGTTGAAAACAGCGGTATTATTTTTCTTGATGAAATCGATAAAATTGCAGGGCGTGGCGGCTATTCCGGTCATGGGCCTGATGTGTCCCGTGAAGGGGTGCAACGGGATATTCTTCCCATTGTAGAAGGAAGCACTGTAATCACGAAGTACGGATCAGTTCGCACGGATCATATTTTATTTATCGCTGCCGGCGCTTTCCATAATGCGAAAATTTCAGATTTGATCCCTGAATTACAAGGGCGCTTTCCTATTCGCGTGGAATTGGACAGTCTTAAACGGGAAGATTTTGAGCGGATTCTGACACAGACCGAATGTTCCTTAATTAAACAATATCAGATGATGCTCGCCACAGAGGGGGTGTCTTTGGTCTTTGAAGCGGAGACGGTTGAAAAAATTGCAGAAATTTGTGAGCGGGTAAACGCGGAATCTGAAGATATTGGTGCTCGTCGGCTTCATACGATTTTGGAATATCTTTTGGAAGACATTGCTTTTAGCGCTTCGGAACGTTCGGGCGAGACCATCGCGATTACACCGACCTTCGTTGAGACACAATTGGAAAATATTGTGGAACAACAGAATCTGAACCAATACATTCTCTAATCGGAAGCCCTTGCTATGATTCGGTTTCCCTTCTTAGAAGAGGCAGGACTTTCTGCTGCGTTTATTTCCGATAAATCGGACGGAGACTGCAGTATACGACCTGAAGCAGAAGGGACGGCGCGGCGACTCCTGGACCCCTTGGGCATTGATATTGATCTCGTGTATCGCCTTCGACAAGTCCATGGAAATCATATCCTTGATACGAAACGTTTCCCGGCGCTGATGGGGCGGGAGAAAGACTATCCCGAAGCAGACGGGATGATTACAACAGAGCCGGGCACAGCATTGGGGATCAGCGTTGCTGATTGTGCGCCTGTCATTCTCTTCGATCCCGAGGCGCAGGTACTGGCGGCTCTTCATGCCGGCCGGGAAGGGACGTTATGCAATATTGCCGGTAAAGCGGTTAATTTACTTGTGCGCGATTATGCCTGTTCTGTCGCCTCCATTAAGGCGCTTATCGGTCCTTGTGCAGGTGTTTGTTGCTATGAGGTATCTGAATCTTGCGCAGCACAATGGCAGGATCAGGGGCTGCCACGGCAGGGGCGGTATTTGGATTTAGGGCAAGCCAATCAGTCCCAACTTGAAACAGCCGGTCTAATCAGGCACAATATAGTTGTTGTGCCCCACTGTACAGTCTGTGGCGATTTGTTTTTTAGTTATCGCTCCGGCGAAATATCCAACAGGAACTTGGTGGTAGTGATGCTTTGAACCCTTCATACAACATGACCTGAAGCAGGCCTTCAGTTGAAGGCAGGGTGTCTAAGGTGACGTGTCAAGACCGTTGGTGTGCTTAAGGTCGGTTGCGTCTGGATTTAGGTCTATGATATAATGACCGACGCATAATAATAGCCGAAGTAAAGTGGGTTTATGCCCACTTTTTTTGTTGTTTTAAACGGAGCCCGCTCGGAAAGGCAAAAATGGACGCGAACTCGCTGGTACGCCAACTTTGGCCCGTCGTGGAGACAGATCTCCAACTGTTGGGTTATGAGTTGGTCGAGCTGGAAATCGGCAAACAGGGAAGTTCGCTCTTATTGCGTGTCTTTATTGATAATGTGAGCTCGTCAATATCGCTTGATGACTGTA
This sequence comes from Candidatus Hydrogenedentota bacterium, assembly GCA_012523015.1. NCBI lineage: Bacteria > Pseudomonadati > Candidatus Hydrogenedentota > Candidatus Hydrogenedentota bacterium. The sequence continues at coordinate 13,699 of JAAYJI010000078.1, read as the reverse complement.
CCAAGGCGAGCCGCATGTTGAGTCCTTTATTGGACAATTTGGAGTTCATGCCGGAAGATTATTTCCTTGAACTTTCCTCGCCCGGCTTGAATCGACCCATACGAAAGCTAGACCATTTTAAACGCTATACAGACAGTACGGTAGAGGTTACTGTCATAACTCCTGTGGAAGGACGGCGCCGGTTTAAAGGAGTTTTAACAGAAGTTGGAACCGATACGATCCACTTGGATTTGGGAAGTGCCAACGTTACCTTGCATTTGAACAATATCAAGAAAGCAAGACTGGATCGACCGATGAGTTCTGGTTAAAGGAGATCGCCTTGTCAGACAATCTTAAATTGATACTGCAGCAACTTGAGTCCGAAAAGAGTATGGATCGTCATACACTTCTTGAAGCGATTCGAAGCGCTATCGAGACTGCTGCGCGCAAAGCGTTAAATCGCGTGGCGTATGTATCCGTTGATATTGATCCGAAGACCCTTGCCATTAATGTCTATGAAATCAGATTGGTCACCGAGACCATTCAAGATCCGACCTCGGAGATTTTGTTAGAAGATGCTCTTAAACTGAATCCGGAAGTGGTCGTAGGCAACCGTCTCAAAGTGCCGGCGACGCCAGCCGAATTTGGCCGTATTGCGGCACAAACTGCGCGTCAAGTGATTGCCCAAAAAATTAAAGAAGCCGAGCGCGAGCGTATTTTTGAAGAATTTAAACAACGGGAAGGCGATGTGGTTACCGGCGCGGTGAAGCGTATGGTGTCCAGCGGTCTGCTGGTGAGTATTGGTCAGGTTGAGGCGCTGCTTCCCATGCGCGAACAATCACCCCGTGAAAAATATAAAATCGGTGACCGAATACGGGCCATAGTTATTGAAGTGAATCGCGCGCCCCATAACACGAAAGTTATTTTATCGCGTACGTCGCCTGAATTGGTTCGTGTTCTTTTTGAAATGGAAGTTCCCGAAATTTACGACGGTACGGTCATGATCAAATCCATCGCTCGGGATGCGGGCAGCCGCACCAAAGTCGCCGTTGTATCCTTGGATCCCCATGTGGACGCGGTGGGCGCCTGTGTAGGGCTTAAAGGTACTCGTGTCCGCGCTGTGGTTGATGAATTGTATGGTGAAAAAATCGATATTATCCGTTGGAGCGAAAATCCTCAAGAACTCTGTGTTCATGCACTCAATCCGGTGGATATCGTTAAAATAGAACTAAATGAAGAAATGAAGCGCATTCACGTGCAAGTGCCCCAAGATCAATTGTCGCTTGCCATTGGTAAGCGTGGGCAAAATGCACGGTTGGCTTCACAACTTGTTGGCTGGAACATAGACATTCGCGGCAGTGACGAGGAGCACTCTGAAGAGGACGAAGACCTTTCCGACGAAGGTGACGAAGATACCGCTGTGGAAGAATCCGTTCCGGAACAAAGCGATACCGCTCAAGCTTCTGAAGAAGTGGAGCCCGTCGAAGATACCGGGGAGCATCTTTCTCAAGACGCTGAAGAGCAGCCCGCCGACTAATAGAGTTAAGCAAGAATTATCGTCCAAAATCGTCGATTGAAAAGTAACCATGGACCGATAATGTAACGTTTCAGGAGGTCTAGATTATATGCAAACCATTACCGGTTTGGCGGAAAGATTTGACAACATTACCGATTTGGAAGCGCTTGAAGCCCTTCGAAAACTCGGCCATGTTGTGGAAGGCATTGATTCGCCAATTTCTGATGACATGGTAGACTGTTTGCTTGATATCGACGAAGATCCCGCTGAGCTGGATAAGAAGGTTGAAAAATATCAACTCGCTCAGAAAAAGGAACAAGAGAAAAAAGAAAAGGAAGCGAAGAAGGAAGCGGCAAAGAAAGCGGCGGCCGCCAAGAAGGCAGCAGCGAAAAAAGCGGCGGCAAAGCCGAAAGCCAAACCAAAAGCAAAGACTGCGGCAAAAGCCAAGGCTAAAGCGACTCCAAAAGCCAAAGCGGCGGCGAAACCGAAAGCCAAAGCGAAGCCGAAGGCGGCAGCGAAAAAAGAAGCGGTTATTGTTGATGAGATTGTTGAAGAGGCCGAGATCGTAGAGGCGGAGATCATCGAAGAGGAGCCGATCTCTGAAATTGTGAAGACTCTTCCGGAAGAGCCGGCAGTGACAGAGGCAGAAGAAACGGCGGAAGAGCTTCTTGAAGAAGAAGCACCGCAAGAAGAGGAACAGGTGTCTCAACCTGTAGCAGAACCTGAAGTAGAGCCGGAAGCGGAAACGCCGTCGGAAACTGTAGATGAAGAAACGGCGGATAGCGAAGCGGCTGCCAAACCTATAGCAGAAATATTGCCGGAATCGGAAGAATCGCTTTATGCGGAATCGAGTCAAAAAGACTCTCTAGCCGATGCCGATACGGAAGCAGGGGCGGTTGAATCAACGGGTGTATTGGCACAAGCCGAACGTCGCCACGAAGCGGAAGTATTGCAACGTGCGGAACGCGAACAAAAACAGAAAGCACAAAAGGAATTGCGAGGCGCACAATTATCTGATGTTCGGGCAGACCCGGAGATCGTAGCGGCCGTTATTCGGCGCGATGAAGAACGCAAACGTAAGCTTGAAGAAGAGAAGAAGCGTGCGCAGCGGCGTGGACCCAAAGCGAAAGAAAGCGGACCGTTGACTACCCCCTTGATTGCCACCGACCCGGTGCTTGAAGGTGAAGTGGCTAAAGGAAAACCGGTTCGACGTGCGGGCGATACGGATGCTAAGGGCAGTAAAAAATCTATAAAACGGGCGGAACGTTCTCGTATCCGTGAAGAAAATATGCGCCGTGAGGCGGCGGCAGCAGTGAAGGAATTTCAAGCGGGTTCCGTTTTCGGAACGAAAAAGCGTCGCAGAAAAAGACGTGAGGATCAGGAGATAGATACGACAGATAAAGTGTTCAGCGGTACCATTGACGTAGATGAGATGGTGACTGTTGAGAGCTTGGCTACGCTCATGGATGTGTCGGTAAGCGAGGTAATCTTAGCGCTTATGGATGAAGATATCATGGCGACCAAGAACCAGCAACTGGATATGGATTCTGTCCGGCGCGTTGCTGAAAAATTCAATAGTACGGTGAATGTAGTCATTCCTGAAGAGGAGGATCTCTGCGCTGAAGAACTCGATCCTCCGGAATCCATGGTGCTGAGACCGCCCGTGGTGACGGTCATGGGACACGTGGATCATGGGAAGACCTCTTTGCTCGATGCGATTCGTACGACGAGGGTCGTCGAAGGCGAAGCAGGCGGTATCACGCAGCATATTGCTGCTTATGATATCGACGTGAACGGCGGCCGTATCACCTTCTTGGATACGCCGGGTCATGAAGCCTTTGCGCAAATGCGTGCACGGGGCGCCCATGTTACCGATATCGTGATCTTGGTGGTTGCTGCCAATGACGGTGTTAAACCGCAAACCATTGAAGCGATCAATCACGCCCGTGCTTCCGAAGTACCCATTGTGGTTGCTATCAATAAATGTGATCTTGCCAATGCGCAGCCCGATCGGGTGCGACAGGAATTAACCCAATATGGCTTGCTTGATGAAGCTTGGGGCGGCAAGACCATTATGAAAAATATCAGCGCCAAAATGAATGATGGCGTTGAAGAACTTATGGAAATGCTCATATTACAGGCTGAGCTGCTCGAATTGAAGGCGAACCCGGATAAGAGAGCGCGGGGTACTGTGATTGAAGCGGAACTGACTACCGGACTGGGGCCTGTTGCTTGGGTACTCATTCAGAGCGGTACCTTACGGGTCGGCGATGCGTTTTTGGCAGGTCAAAGCTTTGGCCATGTCCGTTCCATCACCGATTGCCGCGGCAAATCCCTGCAAGAAGCGGGTCCCGCCATGCCTGTAATCGTGACCGGATTTAATCAACCTGCCGAAGCGGGAGACGTTTTCATTGTTGCCCAAGAAGAGCGTATTGCCCGAGGCATTGCCGAGAAACGCGAGGCGCGCGCCCGGATTAAGCGCGGACCTGTGATCCGTCACATGTCTTTAGAAGATTTTCACGCGCGTTTCTCAGGTCAAGAACAAAAGACCTTGCCTATCATTATTAAAGCCGACGTGCAGGGCTCTGTCGATGTGCTCCAATCCAGTTTTTCAAAATTGGGTAATGAAGAAGTGAGCGTTTGTGTTGTTCATGCAGGCGTCGGCGGTGTCAGTGAATCGGATGTGTTGTTGGCGGAAACCAGTGATGCGGTCATCATCGGATTCCATGTCACAGCGAATGCCAAAGTCAAAAAAATGGCGGAACAATCCGGTGTCGAAATACGGAGCTATCGCGTTATTTATGAGGCGTTGGACGATGTTCGCAGCGCACTGGAAGGCATGTTAACGCCTGAATCCCGTGAAGTGGTAACGGGCCATGCGGAAGTCCGGGAAGTATTCAAATCTTCTGCCCTCGGCAATATTGCAGGCTGCTACCAGACCGATGGAGAGACTACGCGCGGTTCCCAAGCGCGATTGGTACGTGATGGGGTGATTGTCTATGAAGGACATATCAATTCGCTTCGCCGCATGAAAGACGATGTACGTTCCGTAAGTGCCGGCTTTGAATGCGGTATCAAATTGGAGCGTTTTGATGATATTCGCGAAGGTGATGTTATTGAATCGTTCAAGATTGAATCTATCGCCAAGACACTGGAACAGGGAAGCGCGTGACCATAGGGTTGTTGCAGATGGAACTGCTCTTGCCTGAGGCGCGTTCGCTTAAAGACAAGCGGCGTCTCATCAAAAGTCTTAAAGATCGGCTGCACAACAAGTTTAACTGTTCTGTGGCAGAAACAGGCGGTCAGGATTTATGGCAACGCAGCAGTTTGGCTGTCTGTATCGTGGGTGGAGATTCCCGGCATGTGAATAGTCAACTCAATACTGTTGTTACTTATGTGGAGATGAGTGCTGCAGTGGTTTTAGTTGATTATAGGATGGAATTGTTATGAAAGCAAAAGGCAGAACCCTTCGTGTTGGAACCCTCATTAAAGAGGAAATCGCAAAGCTGATCACGAAAGGCTTAAAAGATCCGCGTATTGGATTTGTGTCGATTATGGACGTGCGCATGTCAGCCGACCTGCGCTATGCGAATGTTTACGTGAGTCTCTTCGGTTCCGAGTCTGAGCGTAAAAGCTCTTTAGTGGGATTACAGAACTCAGCGGGCTGGATTCGTCATGAGGTAGGCAAGTTTTTGCACATGCGCGTTTTGCCTGAGATCCGCTTCTTTTCTGATGATACCTTGGATAAGGTGTATCACCTTGAAGATGTCTTTGAAGAGATTCATGCCGAACAACGACAACAGCCCATGCTCAAGCTTTCTTTGGAAGAAGCTGTTGCTGCGCTGCGCACCGGTACCCGATTCTATATTGTTTCTCATGTAAATCCTGATGGGGACGCTATCGGCAGTATGCTGGCACTCCGTTTGCTCTTGCAGCATTTTGGGGTCACTGAAATTGTCTGTGCCCTTGATGGAAAAGTGCCGGATTCCTTTAGCGAGCTGCCCGGTGTGAAAAGCATCGTGAATGCCGATGTTGCGCCCGAGGAATACGATGTCGCCATTTTGGTGGATTGCGGACAGTTATCGCGTATTGGCGCCTTAGCGGATCACATCCCCGCCGGGAAGCAAATCTTGATTTTCGATCATCATAGAGAAGACGGTGAGCCGGGTACTTCCGGTATCATTGACATTGAATACGCTGCGGCGGGAGAATTGATCGCCGCCTTATATGAAGAGGCGGAGGTGCCTTGGACGCCTGAGTCCGCCGCCTGCATCTATACGGCTGTGGCAACGGATACTGGATGTTTTCGTTTTTCCAATACGACCTCCCAAACCCATCGTCTCGCAGCGGAGCTCATAGAAAGTGGCATTGATGTTGGACGATTAAACCAACAACTCTTCAGTAATATGAGCGGCCAACATTTTGAAGTGATGCGCCACGTTCTTTCCCGTGTGGAATTGCACTTCAACGGCTCGGTAGCCCTTTCTTGGATTGATAACGCCGACTTGGAGCAGCTTGGTGCACGCCGGGAAGATACGGAAAATCTGATCAATATTTGGCAAAGCATCAACAAGGTTCAAGTTGCCATTTTCTTTAAGAGTTTTTATCCGGGAAAAATTAGCGTTAGTTTTCGTTCGAATAATTCTTTTGATAGTGCCGCTTTCTTACGTTCCTTTGGAGGCGGCGGTCATGCCTGTGCTGCGGGAGCAACCTTGGAGATGTCCATGGAGGAGGCGCGCGACGAAATCTTGTCGGCTCTTGCTCACCATGAACAATTTCAACAATAACGAAGCTTATTTCCCGACCATAGACCAGCCCTATAGAAATGCCGGAGTGCCACAGCTATGCAATTGAATGCCCTTCTTCTTGTCGATAAACCTTCCAAAATAACATCCCACGATGTGGTGGATGTGCTTCGTAAGGTGACAGGTATACGCAAAATAGGGCATGCCGGCACTTTGGATCCCTTAGCAACAGGATTGTTGGTCATGTGTATCGGGCAAGCCACGCGCCTATCGCAATACTTGACAGCTCTAGACAAGGAATATGAAGGCGCCATGCGGTTGGGCTTGACTTCGGCATCACACGATCTGGAAGGAGAGATCACGGCGACTGTGCCCGTAGATCCCAATCTTAGCTTGGATGATATTCAAGAGGCTTGCAAGCATTTTACAGGAAATATACAGCAAGTGCCGCCTATGGTCAGTGCTGTTAAAATTGGGGGAAAACGGCTTTATAAACTTGCGCGGGCGGGAAAAGAAATCGATCGCCCGCCGCGGTCGGTGACTGTCGAGGAATTTCGTATTACCCAATGGAATGCGCCGGATGCGGAACTTGTTGTGCGCTGTTCCAGCGGCGTCTATGTGCGCACCTTATGTCATGATGTGGGGCAACAGCTTGGCTGCGGTTCGTTGCTGGCGAAGCTGCGGCGTACTCGGGTAGGAAAATTCAGACTGGAGGATGCCGCCACGCTGGATGCCTTGGATTCCAAGGAGGCGGTGCTGCAGCGTGCCATTCCTATGGGAGAGGTATTGGATTTTCCGTCAGTTGTTGTGAATGAGATGCAGAAGCAAATGCTCGCGGAAGGCAATGCCATTTCCGGGCTGAACTTGCCGGAAAGCGGCGGCGCATCCTCCGATCTCATCCAGCTAAAAGATGCTGAGGGTAAACTGATTGCCTTGGCGGTGCCGATCCCTTCAGCCGCCGGATTTCGTTTGCAGCCTAAATGCGTTTTTACATCCTGATCTCGTTTCGGGAGGACTTTCAGTGGAAATTATTGAAGATGTCAGAAGAACAGAACGATCTTTTGAAGACGTGGTGTTGACTATTGGATGTTTTGACGGTGTCCACCGCGGACATCAGAAAATTATCCAAACACTTATGGAACATGCAGATGACAGGAAGGGCACTGCTGCTGTCATGGTCATGGAACCCAATCCGCGCCACTACTTTTCCTCCGGGCAGGCGTCGTATATCTTGACTGATCTCCCGCAAAAGGCGCGGCTTTTAGAAGCCTTAGGCGTGGCCGTTCTTTACATCCTTCCTTTCGACGAAGAAACAGTGACCATGTCTCCTCAAGACTTCATAGAAAAGATTCTAGTCGAGCGGTGTCAAGCAAAAGCTATTGTAATCGGACATGATTTTACCTTTGGTTATCAGGCACAGGGGAATTACAACGATCTGAAACAGGCCGCGCAGGAGCATGGTTTTCAACTGGCTCAAGTGCCCCCGCTCATTATTAATGGGGAACGGGTGAGCAGCACCTTAATTCGGGAACGCGTCGCGCTGGGAGAAGTGGAAGCCATTGACGTTTATCTTGGGCGCAGCTACAGTCTCCATGGGACCGTGATTTCAGGTCAAGGCATCGGCAGCACCTTGGGTTTCCCGACTGCGAATATAGATATTGGTGCCGCCTGTATCCCTGCCCATGGGGTGTATGCCTCGGAAGCCTATGTGAAGGGTACTCATCGTAAAGCAGCCGTCAATATCGGTATTGCTCCTACGATACGGGGCAGCAGACCTTTGGTAGAGGCGCATCTGCTGGACTTTGAAGAGAATTTGGTGGGCGCAGATCTTGAAATTATTTTTCACAAACGGCTGCGGCCCGAAAAGAAATTTCCTTCCCGGGAAGCCTTAGTGGAAGCGATTGGCAAAGATGTCGCTATGGTCCGTGCCATGGAATGGTGAGGATTGGTCGCGTCACTGCGTGGGAAGCCAGGTCCTTTCTCTATCCCTATGTTGGTCTATTTATTTAGCGAGCGTCTTTGTTGGAGGAGCCATTCATAGAGGGCAGCGTTGTTATAGGTCTCCGTCCAAGCGTCATGACCTGCTTCCGGGTATATGGTGAATTCCACGTTACCTTCCGCTTTCTTCAGGGCATCTACCATCATTTGCGATGACTGAATAGGAATCACATCATCTTTTGCGCCATGAAATACCCAGACCGGAAGGTGTCGGATCTTATGGGCACGATAGGGTTCTCCGCTTCCGCAGATGGGAACAATGGCGGCAAAACGATCGGGATATTCGCAAGCGAGGCGCCAGGTACCGAAGCCGCCCATGCTGAGCCCTGTGGCGTAAATGCGATTTTCATCAATACGATATGTTTTGATGAGATGGCTTAGGAGTGCGTCCAAGGCGTCAATTTGCGGGCCATCACTCCACCATGCATCTTTCGGGCATTGGGGGGACACAACAATAAAAGGGAAATCTTTTTTCCCATCTGCGATAAGCCGAGGCGGTCCGTGTACTTCTACCTTGCTCAGATCGTCGCCTCGTTCTCCCGCGCCATGGAGGAAAAGCAGGAGCGGCCATTGTTGCTGTGTTTGGTCATAATTTTCGGGGAGAAAAAGCAAATAATTTGTTTCCACCGTAGATTTAATTTCCTTTGTAAAGTGTTCCGATGTCTGAAGGGAGTCGGTCGTTTTGGTGGAAAGGGCGCCGCAGCCCGCGGCGCAGAGAAGCGCTACAATAAAAACCGGTGTCATGGCATATTTCATAGTGATTCCTCTATTTCTGTTGAAGGTATGACGTCAACGTAATCCTGTTTTCAGTTTAAAGTATTTCCCGGTGTTATAAAGTAAGTGCGGCCCTTTATTCAAAATTGTCCCGATGTAAACTAATTTCTGAAATAGCAGGGCAGGCAGACGCGTCTTCGATGCGCAGCCGTATTGCCGTGGTGGTAATGGCTGATCCTCGCCATAAGCGACGGTTACCGATACCAACGCCTTGTGCGAATTCCCTCCACGCTCCGCCATCTTGATACTCCAAGACCCAATGATCCACGCGCAAGCCAAGGGGCAAATATTCGCGGAGACTGACTACATTAAAGGTGATGGCGTCTCGCCAGCTAAGATGAAGGGTTGCCGTTGTTACGTCATCATCGGTAGACCAATAGCGATTTCGATCAGGGTCACCCACAGCTGCGGCTTCGAAGCGCGCATCATTACCCCGTACATTGGATGCGGAGATGTCCGCGCCGTCAATCAGATTTGAGGCATAAAGGGCGCGATACCATTTGCCGAAAGCGTGTAATACATCCGTATCCTTTTCATGAATGCGGCCTCGTCGGTCAGGCGGTAGGTTTAATAGCAGGGAAGCGCCGCGCCCGACGGATTGAAAATAGATTTGTTGTCGGTTGTCGAGACTGCGCACTTTTCGGTCTTCCCAACGGTGATAAAACCATCCCGGTCGAATAGAAACATCCACTTCCGCAGGCATCCAATAGTCTCCATTACGGGTTCCTTCTTCGCCTGCTTTAGAATTCGTTTGTCCCGGACTGGGCGGCAAGCCCTTGTATCCTTCCGGCGTATAGGTCGCCCAACAGGGATCTCCCGCATAGCCGGACTCATTGCCTACCCATCGGATATCGGGGCCTACGTCAGAGAAGAGCTGCGCCGTGGGTTGGGGTTCTCGTACGATTTGCCAGGTTTCCGGCCAATTATAATAGCTGCTTCGGTCGATGGTTCGTTTTTCTTTTGCGCCGCCGTACCAACCGTCGCCGCCGTTAGCGCCGTCAAACCAGACCTCAAAAATAGGACCGTATTCGGTTAACAATTCGCGCAACTGATTTCTGTAATAGGTCACGTAGGCATCACGTCCATAATCGGCGTGGTTGCGATCCCACGGGGAAAGGTAGACGCCAAAGCGGAGCCCTTTTTTGCGGCATGCCTCTGAAAATTCTCGAACCATATCGCCCTTCCCCTCGCGCCACGGACTGGCTGCAACGGAATGGTCGGTATATTTCGAGGGCCAAAGGCAGAATCCGTCATGATGTTTACAGGTGAGGATGAGCCCGGTCATCCCTGCGTCTTGAGCGACACCAACAATTTGATCGGCGTCAAAGTCGGAGGGATTAAAGAGCGAGGGCGATTCATCGCCATAGCCCCATTCCTTGTTTGTAAAGGTGTTGATCGTAAAATGGATGAATCCGTAAAATTCCAGTTCATGCCATTGCAGCTGACTTTCATTGGGTACTACACCATAAGGCTGCGGCGCTTCCACAACGCCGGTCATTGCAGTACTCATCACGACGAGAAGAAGTTGGAATAGGGGCATGTTGTTTTTCCTGTCAGATAATCAATCCCAGTGCTTTCGCCAGTTCCGAATGAGCATTGACACGGGGTATCACAATTTCATGGGTGGCAGTAAGGCGCTGCCTTGCGATGAAGAGCGCGGATCCCGGATGGTGTGTTGCCATTATTTTCACATAGTGCCACCACTCTTGATCTGGCGTGTCGGTTTCGGCGAGCCGTTGCGGAATCGCTTTCAATTCTGCAAGGGTCTCCGTATCAAAGGGATCGTCGCGGAGCATATCAATTACTTCCATAGAATAGGCATTGATCTTTTCAAAGGCGCTGCGCTGTTTGTCACTTTGTTCCAAGCAGTTTCGGTATAGGGCGGCGAAGCTGTCCCAATCAGGGTCGAGTCCGCGTATCAAGGCTGCCGTAAAAGCGACCCGTTCCTCTAAGCTCAGCGCATCTAAGCGACCGGTAAATTCCGCATAAGGAAAGAGGTAGTTATAGGCAACTTTGCAGAGGGTACTGTCTTCCTGCAAGGCGAGAATTTGTTTCGAGTCAATGGGATAGACACTGTGCAAGGCGGGGGCGCGTTCGTGATAATCCGGTACTGCGGGCAAGGGTTCGGGAAAAGCACTGTAATCATATTGTAAGCCCAAGGCGATAAGATAGCCTTGTACGGCGCCAGCGCTGTTCCCTTTTTTAAGGCAGTCATCGCCTTGATCCATGAAGAGTTCCTGAATACGTCGTCGTACACGGAGCAATTCATAGGCCTGGGCAGCAGCAGTATATTTTCCTAAGCGCAGGGCGTTATCCCCCAGCATTAGGACCAATTGCCAGGGCAGCTGCGGCGGCCCTTTTCGTTTTAATTGTTCATGTACAAAGGAAATGATTTCGTTCTCTTGTACAAGAGCCAAGGCGCGTTGATAGATTTCGCTGTCTTTATTCTCCGGAAACAAATAGTCATATTTTGAGGTGGAGGCATCTTCAGGGGAATCCTCACGAAAGGGGGATGCCGGCATGAATAGAAGTCGGAAATTTACAATATCACCTTCAGCCACTGCATAAGCAAGGCATTCTTCTATTTGTGCATCATATTCTGCAGAATCTACTGCTTGTGTTTCACTCATCGTCCGTGATTCCTTCCAACAGAGTCGCCACAAAATCGGCGCGTTGTTCCCAGTCTATAGTTGGTGTGGATACTTCGAAATAGGGCAGCCGTTCATGAATTTCGTGGTAACGCTGCTGGCGATACTGCCGGAAAACCCGACCTGCGAGGCGCTCATAAACGGAATTCCAGCCACTGTGCTCCATACAATCGGGATCGCGTCCTGCTTCCAGCAAATATTCTTCCATGTATTTGGCTAAAAAATTACGCAGCGATTGGTCATAGCTTCGGCGTGCGCGGTCTTGTTCTTCCATGCTTCCCGTTGCCGCCACACTCCGCCAAGTTTCTTCCAGCGCAATAAGTTCTTCCCGTTGTTGTAGATATTCTTCGCCTCGCTGCCGGTCGCGCAAAATGTAGAACGCCACATTTAATTGTGCGATTAACAACAGATAATGATCTCGCAAATCATCGGCCTGTTCGTTTTCGCTAATTTCAATGCGCAATTGTTTGATGCTTTTTTTGTAATTGCGTATTACATCTGCCGGTTTGTATCGTTCCGGCAAGGCTAGTACTTCCCGATAGTCGGTATATCCCAAGTCAGTGCTCATAACAACATCCTTTTTCAGGCTTTTTGAAGAGGGCTGCCGCGGGCTTTTAAAAAATATTCGCACCGATGGTGGCATCGACCGCCTTTTTATGCGCTAAGGCGGGGTATCTTTTCAATGAGCAGGCACTCTTCTTCATGTAATGGAACAAAAGAGATTGTAGGGGTTTAGGTAGGGAGGAAGCAAAAAAAATTGGCGCGGACCGTATGGCGGGGGAGGGAAGGAGGCACGGTCCGCGCTCTTGCGAGGAATGGGTCTGTTGAATAGTGTTGTGTGTGTCACTTTCGTTTATAGAAACGTATGGGAATTTCAAAAGGTTGACTAAGTGTAACAAGAAAATATTAATATTTTGTTAGGGATATTGATAGTTTACTTGTTGAGACCACAAAGATTCAAATTTACGTTATAAAGTAGTGCTTTGCCATTGATTCAGGTTAAAACCAAGATCAGGGTCGATGTTATCGCCCTACTGGTACAAACAACTTTCAGAAAGGTATATTCCTTAAGGAGGGAAAAAGTTCCCATTTTACAAAAATATTTTAGTTTATGCGAAAGAGAGCCTTTTCCGTAGTTACAGTTGATTGTGATCTTGATCACATTTAAGGCAATGCTAATGCATATTTGGGAAAAGAAAAACAGTGACTAAGGACATGGCATTTTTTTAGAAAAGAACATAACCTACTTGAAAGCATTTAGATAGATAAACGTTTTCGGGTATTGTGTCGTGATAACAAGTCTTATCGCAGCGCCCGTGGGATTTTTGATACCCGTTTTTGTGAGCGAATATTTTTACTCTTCGAATTATGCAGTTTTATAAGAATCTTGTTTTATTTTTACTTAGGCATGGCTGCGATGCAGTGATTTAAAAAAAAGCCTCTTATCGTAACCATTACAGACATTTTTTTGTCAAGGGATGGTTGAGCAGCGCTGGTAGAATCTTAGTCTCAGATTTTAAGGAATTGCTTTTTTTTTGACATGAAGATTTATTAATAAGATGTTTGTAGTTTTCTTAGTACCTATTCAGTACGATTGCCTTGTGAAAGAAAAGTTTGACGCTCTATAATCCGCAGGTTCAAACTCGAATTGCAACCCCTTCCTGAAAAAAGACTTCAGCCGGAGTTCTGTAATTAAGTGTTTTCCTTGGTCTATTATTTAAATCTTGAACAGCCCTTTGTAACTGCTCTTCAAAAATTGTATCAAAACGAGTCTTTTTAGGAAAGTATTGTCTTAAAAGCCCTCTTTTTTGCGTTTCTTTCGTCTTTGACGCCAATGGGTGACAAAAAGATTGGTAAAGCGCTTGTCGGTATAAGCTGCTAGAAAAAAGGTTTCATGAGACACTTGCATTGTGGGGTCGCCTGCATATTCCAGACGAAGGCGGCCGCTAATTTGTTCGGGAGACCAATACTCATAACTTTTGCTTATGACATAGCGCAAAAGAGGAGGATGATCAAGTTTCTTCTTACGTTCTATCTCT
>JAAYJI010000077.1 GCA_012523015.1 Candidatus Hydrogenedentota bacterium | reverse complement strand
TTGCCGATGCCTTAAAGAAATGTCGACCTGATCAGGCTGCTTACTTTGATGAAAATCTTAAAGCCTTTGAAGAGGAAATGGATAGGCTCCACGAGGAAGCATCGCAAATTCTGGCGCCCGTTAAAGGGAAAACCTTTTATGTTTTCCACCCTGCCTTTGGGTACTTTGCGGATTCATTCGGATTGGAACAACGCGCCATTGAAAGCGAAGGAAAAAGCCCGGGCCCGCGCAGGCTCTACGCCATTATTGAAGAACTTAAAAACACAGGCGCCCGCGCCTTATTTGAACAACCTCAATTCAAAGCGGTAGAGTTAAATTCTGTCGCTGCTGAAACAGGGGTAAGCGTTGTTCTCCTAGATGGTTTAGCAGCGGATTATTATGAGAATATGATTCGCATGGCTCGTGCCTTGGCCGAACACCTTCAAGACGAACCCGAACTTTAGAGAGCCGATTGCCCATGGGAGCCCTTTCAAAAAATAACGATGAATCCAATATCGCAGCCATCCGGGTAGAAAATGTTTCTGTATATTACGGAGCACTGGCCGCGCTTTTGGACGTCAATATCAGTATTGAACAAGGTTCCTTCGCAACCATTGTGGGACCTAACGGCGGCGGCAAAACAACTCTCTTTAAAATGATTCTGGGATTGATCAAACCTTCCCGCGGTCATGTTTATGTTTTTGGGAAACCGCCTGGAGAAGTTAGAAATTACATGGGCTATGTGCCTCAAAGTACCCGATTCGATCCTCTTTTTCCCGTTCGGGTTTTTGATGTAGTGCGCATGGGCTGCTTGGATGGCGGCGCCAATCTCCGCTTCCGGCGTCGAAAAGAAACTCAGGAACGGGTTCACACTGCTTTGAAGTCCGTAGGCCTAGAGAGCTTATCCTATCGTTGGTTTAACAGCTTGTCGGGCGGACAAAAACAGCGGGTCTTAATCGCCCGTGCCCTTGCAGGAAATCCCAAGGTGTTACTCCTTGATGAACCCACCTCCAACGTTGACATCAGCGCGGAGGAAAAGATTTTACAAAGTCTTGAGAAGCTGCGTGGCGCTATGACAATTGTGCTCGTCACCCACTATCCCAAAGTTGCGATGCGCTTTCTCGGGCAAGTCTATTGTGTAAACCAAAATGTGCACATTCATCCTCCGACCGATACGATGGATGAAGATCTGATGCTGCATATAACGGGCATGGCGCCTCCATCTATATTCAAAAATACCAATGAAGAGGCGTCACTATGAGCGAGTTTTTCCACGCAGTCCTGAATCAACCCTTGGCAAGAAATGCAGTCATTGCCGCTCTGTTATTAAGTGTTTCCTGCGGTATGGTGGGAACCTACGTTGTTGTGCGGCGCATCACCTATATTGCCGCCGGTGTGGCGCATTGTGTGCTGGGCGGCATGGGCGCCGCGCGGTATCTCCAATTATCCATGGGCTGGTCTTGGCTGCACCCCGCCTATGGCGCCTTAGCGGCGGCGCTTATAGCTGCCGGTATTATTGGCTGGGTGTCCCTAAACAGTCAAGAACGGGAAGATTCTGCCATCAGCGCTGTATGGTCCGTTGGTATGGCGCTCGGTGTCGTTTTTATTTATCTCACACCGGGCTATGCCTCTGATCTGATGGGCTATTTATTCGGCAATATTTTGCTGGTCTCCGGAAGTCATTTGTATCTGATTCTCGGTCTTGATTTGATCATTGCCGGGATAGTAATTTACTGGTTTGATGAATTTGAAGCCGTTTGTTTCGACGAAGAATATGCGCGCACCCGAAACATTAACGTAAATTTGGTGTATATTTTGTTGTTGGCATTAACGGCGCTAACCGTTGTCGCCCTCTCTATGATTGTCGGGATTGTATTGGTCATTGCCTTGCTTACGCTGCCGGCGGCTATTGCCGGGCGTTTTGCGAAATCGTTGGCGCAAATGATGTATTTCGCAGCAGCATTGGCCGCCCTATGCTGTCTGGGGGGCTTAGGGCTCAGCTATGGTCCCGATTTACCCGCGGGCCCTGTGATTATACTTGTTGCCGGCGCTTGTTATTTGCTGGTTACTTTCATGGCTGCGGGCGCAAAACTCATCAAAGGAAGGCATCAGCGTTAACCCTTGGCACTGCCAGTGGGATCGCCGGGCGCGACCGTAGTACAGGGATCCAAAGTCTGTCTGTCGCCATGCTTTCTAACCCACAAGATCGTTCACGTAAATCGAAGGCTCAACCACAAGGAGAAACAGTGTGATTGTTGCGGTATGGAATATAATTTTATTTTTTATGGCGGCTCATTGTGAAGGGATTTCAGCGCTGGAGGATTTGAGCCTCGACGGCGGATTTAGACTTTCCGCCATACGTTCTTCCATGAATCCCCTTGAAATCGGACGTGTCCTCGTAAAAGATGAATCGCTGCCTTCTCTTTGGCGGTTGTGTCAATGGGGCTCGAACTTCAGTCTTGAAGGCGCGGAGCCAACGAAGCGGGCAGATGGGAGTATCGTCCTCGCCAATGAAGCGAAAGAAATTGTCCTTTTCCCGGGAGGACTTTCCGGGGAAGGGGTATGCCTGACCGTGCGAGGCGGCGTGGAATATGGCGATAGACTGCGTCAAAAAAATGAACAGTGGGCACACCTTCTTGTGGAACAGAGCCTACGGGACTTATCCATGAAAGATCTTCGTGCCTTACATTTTTCTTTGGATTTTCAGGTGATCCGGTGCGTTGCAGATACGGACGAAACGATGGATCCCGGGCTGCATACAGCGCAAACCAGCGCCTATTGGAATATCCACAACAACAATCCTCAGAGCGAAGATTATCGGGATATGATTTGGTTTGGCGTGCCCATTTACGACGTACGCTACCCCATCCCGCCGGGACATCAAGCCGTGGATCAGGGCAATGAGGATTCCACTGGCAAATTTATTTGTACGATGGAAGGATCCCGATTTTATGATAGTCCTGTCGAAATAAGGCAGTGGTATACAGTGGATTGCGATTTGGTGCCCTTATTAAAAGAGGCATTAGATGCGGCGCAATCCCGAGGCTTCCTTGTAAAAACATGTGCGGAAGACCTGAGTTTCGGCGGATTTAATCTTGGATGGGAGGTGCCGGGCAGTTACACTTGTTCCATCCATTTTAAGAATTTAAAATTGGAAAAACAGAGCTGTAACAAGTGATCTGCTTAGAATCTGTTTCTATGTGAGACAGCGTTCTTTTTAGCGTGGGGGAGAGGCGGCAGCTATCTTTCCCTTTGCTGCTTTTAATGCCTCGTGTACGCGGGCAGGGCCGGTTGCGCCCGGCTGGTTGCGCTGTGCCACAACAGTTTCCAAATCGAGGGCAGCAAAGACATCTTCCCTGCAAACTTTTGAGAATTCGCGCAGTTCTTCCAGACTGAGATCTTCCAAACTTTTATCCGTCTGAATGCAATAACGAACAATTTCACCCACAATTTGGTGGGCATTGCGGAAAGACACACCTTTGGAAACAAGATAATCAGCCAGATCAGTGGCATTCATGAAGCCTTGTCCTGCCGCTTTTTTCATGCTGTCGCGATTAAAGGTGATGGTGGGAATCATGGCGGTGAAGACGGCAAGACATAAGAGCGTTGTGTCGGCAGCGTGGAAGACGGGAATTTTGTCTTCTTGCAGATCACGGTTGTACGTGAGGGGCAGCCCTTTCATAAGGGTCAGCAAAGACACGAGGTCGCCGTAGACCGCGCTTGTTTTGCCCCGTGTCAGCTCAGCGGCGTCAGGGTTTTTCTTTTGCGGCATAATGCTTGAGCCCGTGGTGAAGGCATCGCCTATTTCAATGAAATTGAAAGCGGGCGCACTCCACAAGATCAGTTCCTCGCTCCATCGTGACAGATGCATCATGACAAGGCTCGCTGCGGCACAAAATTCAATGAGATAATCGCGGTCAGACACAGCATCCATACTGTTTCTTGACAGCATGGAAAAGCCTAATTCTTCCGCCACCTGGTCGCGATTAATGGGGTGTGGTGTTCCCGCTAAAGCAGCAGAGCCCAGGGGCATCACATTAATTCTGTCGCGCTGTTGGTTGAAGCGCTCCACGTCTCTGTCAAACATTTCAAAATAGGCGAGCAGATGATGGGCGAGCAGCACAGGCTGCGCCGGCTGAAGGTGTGTGTAGCCGGGCATAATAAAACTTTTGTGTGCTTCTGCGCACAGGATAATCGCCTCTTGCAATGCCCTTAGGGCGCCCACAATCGCATCGCTTTGATCTCGGAGGTATAGACGCATGTCCGTAGCAATTTGGTCATTTCTGCTGCGGCCCGTATGCAGTTTTTTCCCGGCATCTCCAATTTTTTTGACGAGCAGTGCCTCTATATTGCCGTGCACGTCTTCAAGTGTGGAATCCCAAACAATGGATCCCTCTTCAATCTCTTTATGAATCGCTTTTAATCCGGAAATAATGGACTCTGATTCTTCTTGCGTAATAATATTGCAACTTCCCAGCATCCGCGCGTGGGCAATGCTGGCGCGAATATCCCATGGCGCCAGTCTGGAATCAAAAGAAACCGATTCTCCTAAACGTTCCATAAGAGCATCGGTCTCACCTTCAAATCGACCACCCCATAACTTACTCATTATCTTTTGTTACTCCTGATCAGGCACTGCACTGGGTTTAAGAAAGGATATTGGCGGGCGCTGTTCTTTTAGGACAGCCTTATTTTTTATCCTTGCGCGGGGCAGAGGACTTTTGGATCAGTTGATCCATTTCTTTCAAAATCGTGGCGAGAATATCTTTGCGATGTTGCTCACTAATTTTATAATGTTGGACATTTTCCAAGATATCCATGGTACGCAAAGCAACTTGATAGGCAAAATCTTGTACTTTCATTGGGAACTCCTTATACTGCGCTCAAAGCATTGTTTAATCTGAGTCCTTATAATAGAGCAAACGGGTTGTCCGTTACCATAGTGCCGGACAACCCGTTGGGATCATGTCATTATTCATTCGTTTTGCGGGAGAAGCCGCCTTAGCGATACTGGGAAGTGAGCGCTGCGGGATCCATGCGTAAGCCGGGGCCCATGGTACTGCTCATTGTACAGGCTTTTAAATAGGTGCCTTTGCAAGCGCTCGGCCGAGACTTAAATATAATTTCGATAACACTGACCGCATTTTCAAGAATTTGTTCTTGGGTGAAAGATGCTTTGCCAATAGGCACATGAATGTTTGCGTTTTTGTCGACACGAAATTCAATTTTACCTGC
This sequence comes from Candidatus Hydrogenedentota bacterium, assembly GCA_012523015.1. Lineage (NCBI taxonomy): Bacteria > Pseudomonadati > Candidatus Hydrogenedentota > Candidatus Hydrogenedentota bacterium. The sequence goes on along the minus strand of JAAYJI010000077.1, from coordinate 2,441 downwards.
TTTAATTTCACTGACCGCTTGACCGACCTCATTGGTGACGGTACCCGCTTTCGGGCTCGGCATCAGTCCCCGTGGTCCCAGGATTTTACCTAAGCGACCGACAAGGCGCATCATGGCAGGGGTTGCCACTGCGGCGTCGAAATCAGTCCAACCGCCTTGGATTCGCGTAACAAGTTCTTCACTGCCCACGGCTTCTGCGCCGGCTTCGGTAGCCGCCGCAATTTGATCTTCCTGTTCACAAAAAACAACAACCCGTACTTGTTTACCCGTTCCGTGCGGCAAAGCTACGGAACCACGAACCATTTGGTCCGCATGACGGGGATCCACGCCCAGTAGAAAAGCAAGTTCAATTGTCTCGTCAAATTTTGCAGTAGCGTTTTCCTTGGCGAGGCTGCAGCATTCTTCTACGGTGTGGTACGTGTGTTTGTCAATTTGTTTTCTAAAAGCGTCAACGCGTTTGCTATGTTTAGCCATGACTCAGTTCTCCTGTGGTATTGACGGAATTGCTTCCTCCCACGTTTAAGTGATGATGATACAAGAAGATGCCCGTAGGCGGGATTATGATTTGGTATCGATGGTTATGCCCATGCTCCGCGCACTGCCGCGCACCATACTTTTGGCTGTTTCTAGGCTGGCGGCATTAAGATCTTGCATTTTTAACGTAGCAATCTCTTCAATCTGTGCGTCGGTAACAGAACCGACTTTGGTCTTGTTGGGTTCAGCGGATGCTTTTGCTAATTTGGCAGCACGCTTCAACAACACGCCGGCGGGAGGGGTTTTGGTTTCAAAGGAAAAGCTGCGATCTTCATAAATTGTAATGATTACCGGAATGACGAGACCTTGTTGTTCACGGGTGCGCTCATTAAACTGATTGCAGAAATCCATGATATTAACGCCGTGCTGACCCAAAGCAGGACCTACAGGCGGCGCAGGATTCGCTTGTCCTGCTTTGACCTGTAATTTTACCTGGGCTTTTATTTTTTTCTTTTTTGGGGGGGCCATGTTACTGTAACTCCATGCTACATTTGTTCTATTTGCCAGAACTCAACTTCGATGCTCGTCTGACGTTCAAAAATTTCAACTATTACTTTGACAATGGATCGTTCATTGTCGATTTCTTCAATAAGTCCAAGAAAGTTAGCAAAAGGTCCATCCGTAATGCGAACCCGTTCGCCAACATCAAAATCAATCTTGGGTTTCGGACGTTCCCGTTCTCCGCGGACGACTTCAACAATAGCTTGTACTTCGCTGTCATCGAGGGGAGAGGGGGCATTGCGCGAACCACCAATGAATCCGCTCACACTAGGTGTGTCTTTGATCATGTGCCACAATTCAGCCTGTGTTTCAGGCCGTTCAGGCAACTGTACCAACACATAACCGGGGAAGCATTTGTGGCGGGAAATGCGTTTTTGTCCGCCGCGAACCACTTCCACTTCTTCGATAGGCACAAATACATTGGATATAAAATTCGGATTAGAGAGTTGTTGGGCGCGCGCAAGGAGCATTTCTTTTACGGCTGCTTCTTGCCCTGTATGCGCCTGCAACACGTACCAGCGCCGTTTGATCCCGTCGTCCGGCACTTCCTTCAACGTAAAGACTTCTTCTTCTTCTACCGCAGGAGCATCGTCGGAAGCTGCTTCTTCAGAGACAGATTCATTTTCTATGTAATCTTTTTCCGACACAAAGTATCTCCTAGCTGACAAAATGTAAAACGTTCATGATAATAAAAGCGAACACACGATCAAAAACAAAAGTGATGACGCCCATGATTAGCAGCATGTACAGCGTTACTTTTGTGGAAGCCATCAAATCATCCCGTGTAGGCCAAGTAACCTTTTTCAGTTCGTTAATAATATCCTCAAAAAAACCTTGGATACGCTGTATCAGACCGGGACCGGATTCGGTTGTGGTGGTCGGCTTCGCCATAATAGTTTCCTGTGTTATTGTGAAATCATCGGTTAAGAAAGAATAAGAAAAACTGGCAGGGGCGGAGGGATTCGAACCCCCAACCTTCGGCTTTGGAGGCCGCTGCACTAGCCATTGTGCTACACCCCTGCGCGAAAATATGGGTCAATAGAATGTATTATCTATCGTATTCAAAAGCGAATAAAAATGTATGTATAGGAATTGTCCTGTGCCTTCCTCTACGAGGAAAAACAGGGATCAGTCCAAAATCTTGGTAACGACACCGGCGCCAACCGTACGGCCGCCTTCACGAATAGCGAAGCGAAGTTCTTCGTCCATCGCGATGGGCGTAATCAGTTCAGCGGTAATCGTCACGTTGTCACCGGGCATAATCATTTCCACGCCTTCTGGAAGATTCAAGGAACCGGTAACGTCCGTGGTACGGAAATAGAACTGGGGACGATAACCCGTGAAGAAAGGTGTATGACGACCGCCTTCTTCCTTTTTAAGCACATAAACTTCGGCCTCAAATTTCT
>JAAYJI010000076.1 GCA_012523015.1 Candidatus Hydrogenedentota bacterium | reverse complement strand
GGAAGATTCAAGGAACCGGTAACGTCCGTGGTACGGAAATAGAACTGGGGACGATAACCCGTGAAGAAAGGTGTATGACGACCGCCTTCTTCCTTTTTAAGCACATAAACTTCGGCCTCAAATTTCTTGTAAGGCTCAATGCTCTTGGGTTTCGCAATGACCATACCCCGTTCCACGTCTTCACGACCGATGCCGCGCAGGAGCAGACCGACGTTGTCGCCCGCTTCCCCTTGGTCCATCAGTTTGCGGAACATTTCCACGCCCGTAACCGTCGTTTCGCGTTTCTCTTCGTTGATACCAACGATTTCAACTTTCTCACCAACCTTGATGATGCCCTGTTCGATACGACCAGTAACCACCGTACCACGACCGGTAATGGTGAATACGTCTTCCACAGGCATGAGGAAGGGTTTGTCCAAAGCACGGGTAGGCGTGGGGATGAAGCTGTCCATCGCCTCGAGCAGTTCAGCGATCTGTGCTTCTGCTTCCGGATCGCCTTCCATCGCTTTGAGCGCGGAACCACGAATAATCGGTGTGTCATCGCCGGGGAAATCATATTTATTGAGCAGGTCGCGAAGGTCCATCTCCACCAATTCGAGGAGTTCGGGATCGTCAACCATGTCTACTTTGTTCATCCAAACGACCATGGCAGGCACGTTCACTTGGCGGGCAAGCAAGACGTGTTCACGGGTCTGCGCCATAGGACCATCATTGGCGGCTACCACAAGAATCGCGCCGTCCATCTGCGCAGCACCGGTGATCATGTTTTTAATATAGTCAGCGTGACCGGGGCAGTCGACGTGCGCATAGTGGCGCGCATCGGTTTCATATTCCACGTGGGAAATAGAAATGGTAATACCGCGTTCCCGTTCTTCAGGCGCCTTGTCAATCTGACCAAAGTCCATCATTTGGGCTTTGTTGTTTTTAGCCTGCGCTTTGGTGATTGCACTGGTAAGGGTCGTTTTACCGTGGTCGACGTGTCCAATGGTTCCCACGTTGACGTGGGGCTTAGTGCGTTCAAATTTTGCCTTCGCCATGGCGACTCTCTCCTTCACACGGCGCCCTAATTGCGCTCGTGGTTATGTCACACTCCTGCCAAGCTGCATGGTACAGCCGCAAGGCGCAACACCGACTTTATTGCTTACTCATGTATTTTTAGCGTATTCCATCCATTAAAATCGGAAAGATACGCCCATCTTTTCCATAATCTCGTTGGCTGCTGTTACAGGTACCGGTTCGTAATGGGAAAATTCCATTGCGTAGGTTGCGCGTCCTTGCGTTTTTGAACGCAATTCGTTTGCATACCCGAACATTTCAGCCAAGGGTACAACTGCATGAATCATTTGGGCGGCGCCCTCATTTTCCATGCCTACCAATCGACCGCGCCTGCGATCGAAATCTCCTATAACATCACCTGTAAATTCATCAGGTGTAATAACATCCATTTTCATAATCGGCTCTAAAAGCACCGGAGAAGCCTGAACTGCTGCTTCTTTGACCGCCATTGAACCTGCTATCTGGAAGGCCATATCCGAGGAGTCAACCTCGTGATAGGATCCAAAAGTGAGTGTCACTTTAATGTCAACCATGGGATAGCCCGTTACAATACCCGTATCTACCGCTTGGCGACATCCCTTCTGCACAGCAGGAATATATTCTTTTGGAATAACACCGCCGACCGTCTTATCTTCAAAAACGAAACCGGAGCCGGGCTCGCCGCCTTCCAAGGTCAATACAACATGGGCAAATTGGCCGCGACCGCCTGTTTGGCGCACAAAGCGCTTTTCCACCTGTGCCTTACCGCGCAAAGTTTCACGATAGGCGACCATCGGTTTACCTACATTGGCTTCCACATGAAATTCACGACGCATCCGATCAATAAGTATTTCCAGATGAAGTTCGCCCATGCCGCCGATAATGGTCTGGCCTGTTTCTTCGTTGTAACGAATCCGAAACGTAGGATCTTCTTCTGAGAGTTTCGCCAAAGTAGTCGATAACTTATCCTGCTCCGCTTTGCTCTTCGCTTCAATCGCAACATGAACCACCGGTTCAGGGAAATCGACCGACATTAGCGCAACAACTTTCTTAGGATCGCACAGCGTATCACCGGTTGTCGTTTCTTTACAGCCAATGACTGCGCCAATATCGCCCGCATGAAGCTCATCAATGTCTTTACGATCATCCGCATGAATCTCAATGAGTCGGCCAAGCCGTTCTTTTTTTTCAGTGCGGGCATTGACCACTTGTTGACCTGCCTTGATTTTGCCGCTGTATACACGCACAAAAGTGAGGCGTCCGATATGGGGATAATTGACTACTTTAAATGCTAATGCGGCAAAGTGGTCGTCATCACTGGGGCGACGCTTCACGATACGGCCGGGTTGGCGGGGTTTTGTACCCTCGTATTCTCCCATATCAACGGGAGAGGGCAAATAATCCACCACCGCGTCCAAGAGAAGCCGGGTGCCTTTATTGCGTAGGGCCGTTCCGGTAAGAACGGGTGTCAATTGAGAATTCAACGTACAGCGTCGGATCGCCGCTTTTAGTTCCGCTATGCTAATCGTGTGCTCTTCCGTTAGATAAAGTTCCATGAGAATTTCATCAGTGGAGGCGACGAGGTCGATGAGATCTGCGCGACGTTTTTCTGCCTCTGCCCGATGGCTTTCCGGCACTTCACCAACAATTTGCTGATTTTCGCCGTCTTTGATTTGCCACGTGATGTACCGCCAATCCACGAGATCGATAATACCTTCAAAATGATCTTCTGCACCGACGGGCATCTGTAAAGGGAGGGGATGTGCGTCCAAGCGGGACTGCATACTGGCTGCGGCTTTATAAAAATCCGCCCCAACACGATCCATTTTATTGATGAAGGCAATGCGCGGTACGCGATACCGCTGCGCCTGGCGCCAGACCATCTCTGACTGGGGCTGCACCCCTGCGACCGCACAAAATACTGCCACAGCACCATCCAACACACGTAGACTGCGTTCCACCTCAGCGGTGAAGTCGATGTGTCCGGGCGTATCAATGATATTGATATGGTACCCTTTCCATTCGCAGGCTGTAGCAGCAGATGAAATGGTTATACCGCGCTCCCGCTCCTGCTCCATGAAATCCATGGTAGCGGCACCGTCATGGACTTCGCCCATGCGATGCACTTGGCCGGAGTAGTACAAGAGCCGTTCTGTCACGGTGGTCTTGCCGGCATCAATATGAGCCATAATTCCAATATTGCGAATATTCTCGATTGCTACTTTTCGGGGCACGTTAACTTTCTTTCAATTCAATGCTTAGATCGATACAGAAGGCGCACGTCCGAAAAGGGCTATCCTGATACTTTGGAATTTAGCCCTACACTCTCTGCCTGATTCAACTTTCTGAATACCTGACAGAGGCGACGCGCGCATCGTTGACGAAACTGCGCGTCACTCTCCGTCATATGTGATAATTAATTCCTTCATAAAAAAACCAAAAACGCAACCGTCCTTAGAAACGGAAGTGGGCAAAGGCTTTGTTGGCTTCTGCCATACGGTGCGTATCATCTTTACGTTTCATTGTGGCGCCCTGTTTGGTATAACAATCAAAAAGTTCGCCGGCCAATTTCTGCTGCATCGTTTTCTCGCCGCGTTTACGGGAAAATTCGATAATCCACCGGAAAGCGATAGCGGTACGCGTTGCAGGCGCGATTTCGACAGGTACCTGATAGGTAGCGCCGCCGACACGCCGCGATTTCACATGCAACAAAGGCTTGGCATTTTCAATGGCCTTTTCGAATACGGACAAGGGATTTTCATCAGGGACTTTGACTTTCAAAATATCAAAGGCTCCGTAGACTATACCTTCGGCAACACTTTTTTTGCCGCTCTTCATGATGGTATTGACAAACATCGCTACTGCTGTGCTTCCATACTTCGGATCGGGCAGCATTTTACGTTTGACTATCTCACGCCGTCTTGCCATGATTCTTATTAGACCTTATCGTTATGCGACGCTTAAAACGCCGACAAGTTCAATGTACTTTTATTTTTTGGGCCGTTTAACGCCATATTTAGAACGGCTGACCCAACGCCCGATATGTTTCTTTTTGCCGCCCTCATCTTTGACCGAGGCGGTGCCGCCCAAATCGCCCGTAGCATCCAGTACGCCACGGATAAGATGATAGCGAACACCGGGCAAGTCTTTAACACGACCGCCGCGAATCATTACCTGGGAGTGTTCTTGTAAGTTGTGACCGATACCCGGAATATAAACGGCAACTTCCATACCGTTTTTAAGACGCACACGCGCTACCTTACGTAAAGCGGAATTGGGCTTTTTCGGTGTAAGCGTATAAACGCGTGTACACGTACCGGAAGCTTGCGGACAAGATTTCAAAGCCGGTGACTTCGTTTTACGTTCTATCTTTTTCCGACAGTTTCGGACCAGTTGATTAATCGTAGGCAAAATACAAACTCCACACCAAGGGTTAAGTAGGTAATAAACGGGGCTACTGCGCAACACTTCCTGCGCAGAGAAAAGGATTGCTTGCAGACAGGTTCACAGTATAGCAAATAAAAAACAGCAATGTCAAATACAGTGGCAACAAATCTTCCGCACAGTTTTAAAGCGTGAAAACACGCCCCAACGCGTTATTCACAACAGTGCGATCACCTTGCCAAGGGTGGTGTCGCCGTGCTCTTATTGCGCTCTACCGGACACTGTACCACGTAGTATATCACAAAGGCTTGACCCGTTGTCCATCCGGCGTATCTTCAACAATCCAACCTTTGCCTCGCAGTTCATCGCGTATGGCATCAGCATCCGAAAAACGTTTCTCTGAACGTGCCTGTTGACGTTCTGCAACACGATCTAATACCCATTGCGGAACGCTTTCTTCGAGAGGCGGCGCAAACACGCCGGTAACTTCGTTCAGTCGATCCAGCAACGCCAAGGCTTGCATCGCGCCGGCGCGCCCGACCGTCTCTGTATCCAGTTTTCGGTTCACATCGCGGATAAAATTAAACACCGCGCCGAGGGCGCCGGAAATATTTAGATCGTCATCCATGGCTTCAACGAATTCCGTCTCACAGCGCTCGCATTCTTCTTTGAGCCCTTGTCCTTCTCCTTCGATTTCGTCGAGGCGAATTCTAAAGTCACGGATACGGCACAAGGCTTGCCATGCTGCTCCCACGGCGTCGAAAGAAAAGTTGCTGGGCTGCCGATAATGGGTGGAAATAAGTGCGTATCGAATCGCGAGAGGATCAAGCCCTTTTTCCAACAGATCGCGAAGGGTGTAGAAATTGCCGAAAGATTTCGACATCTTGCGCCCTTCCACCATCAGGTGCGCGCAGTGCAGCCAATAATTAACAAAGGGTTCTCCGGTAGCACAACAGGATTGCGCAATTTCGTTTTCGTGATGAGGAAACATATTATCGACGCCGCCACAATGGATATCGAAATGTGCGCCTAGATATTTCATGCTCATGGCGCTGCACTCAATATGCCACCCCGGCCGTCCTTTGCCTAAATCTGTTTCCCAATAAACGTCGCCGTCTTCCTCGTCCCAGGCTTTCCATAAAGCAAAATCTCGTGCCTCTTCAGCTTCATATTCGTCTGCGTCAACGCGTCCGCTGGCGCCCGTCTTCAGATCGTCCAAGTTCATGCGGCTCAGCTGCCCATACTCCGGGAAGGTGGAGAGTTTAAAATAAATGCTGCCTTTGTCGTCATAGGTATGTCCTTTATCACGGAGACTCTTAATGAGTTCCACGACCTCTGAAATATGTTCGGTAGCGGCGGGATAGGCATCAGCACGCCAGATGCCCAAACGATCAATGTCTTCAAAAAACGCTTGCGCGTAATAGTCGGTAATTTCTTTCAACGACTTACCAGTTTCTCGGCAGGTGCGGATCAACTTATCTTCCACATCGGTAAGGTTCATGATATGGGTGACTTTGTAGCCGCGATAGGTCAGGTAGCGGCGCACCAGATCTTCGAACATATAGGCGCGGAAATTGCCGATGTGGGCGTAATTATAAATCGTTGGACCGCAGGTATACATGCCCGCTTCGTGGGCCTTGATCGAATGAAATGCTTCTTTGGAGCGCGTCAGTGAATTATAAAAATGAATTGACATGGTAGCGGTATCCTAGCTCTAAAAATCGTTCTTTCTATAGGACAGAAAAGACAGTAAACATGAAAGGCAAAAGGGTTTATTGCCATAGCGTCTAAAACGGCATTAGCATAACAAAAGAATACTTGAAAGCCAAAGATAAAGCCTGATCTCACGTTCCTTCCTTACAACGCTATCCCGCCATTGGTTATTCAATTGGGTCTGAAGAATCATATATAAGTCCGCCATTTATGGTAAGCAAGCCTCTGATTGCTCTTGATCATTCGCCATTGATTCGGTTTCTGAATTGGGTTATACTTTTTTTGGAGAATGGATCATGACCGACTGCAGTTTTTCGGCTTGGTCTTCACGATTTGTCATTGAGACAGACCCGTCTCTCATGGTTAAGCGGAGCATCTTAGATCTAAAGGAGGGGAAAGGTGAAAGCCTTTTCCGGTGAATCTGTTTATGCAAACAAACTGTGGTTGTAGAAGATTTCGGTTTATACCCTTTCGCAAACGTGATTTACTTGAGATGTGTTTGCATGATGGACAGCTGAGCGGCAAAGAAGAGGCTTTCCGTTATTTTTTTAGGATCTTGGACAACACCTACCACTTCAACTTTCACGAAATAATCGAAAGACTCAAAGACGTATATGCGCCCATCGATCCCGATGCCGATACCTGCGTTTTGGACTTTGATTGTGCACAGGGCAATGAACAGTTCATTGATCTTTTTGAGCATCTTCTGGAAAAAGCCAATTACGAACGGCTAACCGAAGCAGAGCTAGAAGAAGCGCTTAGCAAATCCGATTTGTTCAATATCCCCTTGACGATTAATCTCGACAACTTTTCCGATAAACGTATTTATTATCGAGGTGTTTCGACACGAGAAGAAAAGTTGACCGGGATCCGTTCTTGGTTTAATCCCTCCGTATCTTTCACCAATTACGATCGTGTCGTCCTGTACATACGCTATCGTGATGATTATTGCAGTTCAGCGAAGAACAAAACGAAAGTGAAAGGCGGCACGACCCTCATCAAGATGTTTCGCAACGTACCCAAACAAGATATTGAAATGGTATTTCCCGATCCTGAACCGGGTATGCGTGGGTTGGATAAAGCGCTCATCGGATTGCCCGCCATTGGCGGCGGTGCTATGGCGTTGCCGAAACTGATCACATCGCTGACCATTTTTAGTTCTCTCTTCGGATATTGGTTTGGCCGTACACAGGAAGCACCCGATCTCAAAGAAACAAAGACACTGGTCGCGTTGATGATGGGCATCGATATTCTGGGTGAGTACTTGTGGAAGCTCTTCAATAATTTCAAGAATGGAAAAGTTCGTATCCTACAAGAACTCTTGGAAAATTTATATTTCAAAAATATGGACAACAATTCCGGTGTCTTTTTCCATGTAGGACATGACGCGGCAGAAGAAGAATGCAAAGAAGCGCTGCTGGCATATTATTTTTTGTTGACCAGCGAAACAGCCTTGACAATGAAAGAGCTGGATGATCGGATTGAAGCCTGGATGAAAGATAAATGGAATTGTGTGTTGGATTTTGAGGTAGACGATGCGCTTCCCAAATTGCTTGAATTAAAATTAGCCACCGAAAAAGACGGCAAATATTCCGTGTGCAGCATTGAAGAGAGCATCAAAATATTAGACGATCAATGGGACGCTTTTTTTAATCCCCTTAGCGAATCCTGAACACAACTTCAAGAACTGCTCCTCCCTCCCCCACCCTGTATCAGAGGTGTTCTTCCTTTTACGCACATCAGATTCACGGCATGCACCCAGATTAAAAACAATCGCCGGCGCAGCTGCGGACAACTACGCCGGCGTTCTCTCTTCACTCGCGAAGAGAGGAGGCAAAAGGATGACCTACTTAGTTTTCGGGCACTCGAATGATGGTTATATCAGGATCATTAGTTCCTCTGACAAAACGCACCAGTAAAGATTTACCCGGTTTCGCATGCGCATCTATTTGCGTGAAGAATTCTTGTGAATTGGTGACAGGCACTTGTCCAACTTCAATGATAATATCACCTTCGGTCAGGCGCGCTTCTTGGGCGGGGCTTTCAGGTTCTACTTCAACAACCACAACGCCTTTGACGCCCTTTCCAAGACCGAGGCGCTGCAAAATGGTCGGTGTAATGTCATGCACCTTAAGTCCCAGCGCTGATCTTTCACCGCTCTGCCGCGCTACACCGACATTACGTTCCATCAAGGTAACGTTTACTTCGATGGTTTCACGGTCACGCCAGATCTCCAGTGTTACCGTTGAGCCGGGCGCGTTAGCGGAAACCTTTCTCACGAGTTCCGAAGCATTGGCTACGGCCTCTCCGTTTACTTTCCGAATAACGTCATAGGTTTTTAATCCGGCCGTATCTGTGGGGGTGTCGGGCTGTTCCTGTCGAATTACAGCGCCTTTGTTGTCGGGCAGGCCTAAGGAAGCAACATCGGCATAGGAGGAAGCGTCGTCAATGGACACACCTAAATAGCCCCGTGACACTTTACCTTCAGCGATGAGGGCAGGCACAGTCTGCTTAACAGTATTGATCGGTATGGCAAATCCGATAGAATTCGCGCCAAATACAATCGCTGTATTAATACCGATTACTTCGCCGTCAATATTGCACAATGGCCCGCCGCTGTTTCCCAAATTAATGGCGGCATCAGTCTGGATAAGATTTTGGAAGGTCAACCCTTGCATGGCAAGTCCTTGCAAACCTTCCCGTCCGAGGGCGCTCACATGTCCATAAGAAACGGAACCTTCAAATCCGCGCGGGCTGCCGATGGCAATAGCGAATTCACCGACCTTTACTTTTCCGGAATCGCCAAGCGCCAAAGGTGTCAGTGTTTCATCGGCTTTAATTTTTATGACAGCAATATCGGTTTCCGGATCGGTTCCGATTACTTCTGCCGTATATTCATTGCCGTTATACAAACGAACAAGTATTTTTTCCGCGTCTTCAACGACGTGGTTGTTCGTAATAATTAAGCCGCTCGCGTCATAAATGAATCCGGAACCGGTGCCCTGGGGACGCACTCTTTGCTGACGCCGCTCGGGCTGCTCAGGCAAATTAAAAAATCGGAAGAGATCTTCCATCGGGCCGAATGGTGTCATACCTACCGTTTCCATTTTGCCTTGAACGTCAATGTTCACGACGGCGGGTCTAAGCCGATCGTGAAGCTGGACAAATCCATCTTGAATTTCGCGGAGCAGTTCCAAGCCATCATGGGCGTAGGTGACGGTACTGCCCATTAAAAGCATTGCCAATCCGAGTACCAACTGTGTTCTGAATCTCATGTTTCAATCTCCTTAGTGGTTTCGGGTACCGGGGTTCCGGAAAAACTTACCGGTCACAATCCCGCTATCCATCGTTACGTTAATCTTTTCTTCGTAATCGCTGCAGAGACATCTCTTGCACGATCCGGTTATTTTATTTGTGTTCATAAAGCGGCGCTGTGGCCGAAAACAACTGTTGTCCCTTTAAAATTAATACATCGCCGAACTTGGATTTGTTCCATAGGCTGGGTATTTTTGCAACCGGAAGGTGCTGCTCATACCTAACGCTATAGAAGAACAACAAGATAACCTTGCAGAAGAAGTGCTTCAATCCTAATGGGCACTCCGCTGTCAAGCCAATCTGTATATCTGTTGTATAGAGAAACATCCAATTCATCATTTCTGTTTCCGTAATGTCTCGATAAGACATCAAATTTCTCGGGCATCAAAGGCTGTGATCCACAATGCCGACTCCTTCTTTTCTGGTCCAGCCCCGTTCATCTCCATAGGCAATGAGCCGCAGCCAATGACCGTCCAGCCGATCGACCAATACGCGGTCGCCTTCATAGAGCATAAACCGCGGCTGTTCAGATTCGTTCATACTAAAATAAACGGGTATCTCTTGGCTTATAATGACCGCCCTTTTCGGAAGGTCGCGGAGGGCATAGTCGGTTGCTAAAGCAAAGCCATAGAAAAACAGAGCTAAGCCCAAAGAAATCCATAGGGGCCATGCATATTTCAAAAGCCTGAACCAGTGCCGCAACAAAAGCAATAGGACAGCACTTATTAAGAAGGCATAAACCAAGCCCAGACTTTGCCGCGGCGAGAAGGGATAATAACGCAGCAGCATGCTGCCCGTCGCCATGCGCGGATCAGGCACAGGCAAGCTGCGCCGCGTTTTGCCCAGACTCTTTTCCAAATTGGTACGGGCCGGCGTAAAGTCCGGATCTACTGCCAACGCCGCCTCATAATAGAGGATTGCTCGGCCGAACTCTTCCTGCTTATAGCAGGCATTCGCAAGATTGAACAAGACCACCGGGTTATTCATCCGATAGCGCTCATTCAATTCTTTATAAATTTTTTCGGCGTCGGCATAGTGTCCTTCCGTATAGGCGGCATTTGCCTCTTCAAAGCCTTGGCTCACTTCAGGGGAGAGCACGAAACCCTGCAAACTGAGTATGAGCAACGCTATCATGATCGTTTCTCCCGGATCTGTGTCTGAAGCCGTTCCACCGTCTTCCGTGCAGCAGCATGGAGCGCCTCCACTTCATCGGCAGCAGAATTTCGCCCTGCGTATTTTGTGCGTTCACAGGCACGGAGAAACCGTACAGCCATGTTGGTGGTTTCTTCATCCACATGCCGTTCCATCAGCAACAATTCCACTTCGGACGAGGTGAGTCCCGCATCGTTGATGTTAAATACATCGGCAATATATCCTCTGAGTGCACGCTCTAATATATCGACAGCGTCAGATTTCGTGAGGACTCCGGACAGTGTTTTTTCAAAGCGTTTGCCGGCGAAAAAGCGGCGTGCATAGCCGTGATCAGCGGCAAGTCGTCCGCGCCAACGAAGCAGTGCTAAGAGAAGCGCAAAAAGGAAGAGCAGCGGCAGCGGCCCGAAATATAAGCGCAGGGGCAATCGAGGTGAAAGACGCGGCAGCGGCTGAGTAAGGACAGAAGAATCGGTGATAATCGGCAAAATATCATCATCAAAAACTTCGATTTGGTTCCGTTTATTTTCGGCCGTGCCGCCAACAGCAATGAGCCCGCCTGTTCCTTCTGCGGGATGAACAGACACCGTAAACGCCTTTGTTTCTGCCTGTTCATAACGTTTCGTTTCCGGCGAAAAATAGACAAAATTTAAGGAGGGCAATTCATGCTCACCCACTTCTAAAGGGGTAATGAGATAACTAAATTCTTTTACAACTTCAGGATCATTTTCTTTCGAGTGCAGCGTCGTTTCCGCTTCAGAAAAATGTGCCCATGCTGTCTTTGGAAGGACGGGCGCACTTAACACATTTGGATTCCCCTGGCCACTGAGGGTAAGGGTCAGGCGCACCGGTATCCCTTGTGTTAATTCTTGATCCGCCAATTGCGCCTGAATTTTATAGTTGCCCACAGCGCCGCTGAAATCTTCAGGCGGCTGCGGCAGCGACCGTACTGTGATGGGGATGGCATCTGCGTGGAAAATTCTTGCCACGCGTTTCATACGCCCTCGTTGATCATACCAACGCACGGCACCTTGCCAGTCCCAGGCTTCAATTTGGAAGTTTCCCGACAAAGTAGGATAGAGAATGCGCACAAATTCGGTGACTTGATAACGACTTCCATTGACCACTTCTGCCGTGTTGTTTCGCCACTCAGCGCCGGGATAAAAGCCTTCCGTTTCCGGAAAAGGAGGATTCCCTTCAACAGCCACATTACCCAGTTGCTGATAGAGTACCTGCATGGTTAAGAGCAGCGCTTCGCCGGGATAAAGTTCTGTTTTATCGGTAAACATACGCACGAAGGCAAGATCATCGACTGTGATGGATTGCTGTTCTTGCGGAGACTGATTGCCCAAATCCAAACTGTGTGTTATCTCTATGGTGGCAGCTTGACTAAAAAATTGTTGGCCGTCAATGGTAACGGGAATGCGCGGTAATTCAAAGGTCCCTTCCTGTGCTGAGGATGCCGGATAACGCCAAGACCGCGATTGCATAGTGGTTGTTTGCCCATTGATCATTTGAATGCGGGTCTGTGAGCCTGTAGACGGCGTGCCCAGCTGAAGACCGATCTCTTGGATCGGGGACATGTCAGGCTCTTGAATATTTCCGCCTTCCGCCTCTATGGTAATGTAGAACATTTCATTGACGGCAGCCCGTTTGGTGGACACGGTGGTCGTCACCCGTCCTTGTGCATAGACCTGTGCGGCTATGAGCAAGAGAGGTGCTATGTATCGAATTTTACAGATCACCACCAATCTCCCTTAAAATCAATACGATCCCGTTGTTTGAGTTCCTCTACTTGTTCTCTGCGATCTATATCATCCAGAGAATTGAGCAGCGCTTCAAGATTTTCATCACCGACGGGCACTTCTCCTTCCGTGGCGGCGTCGCTGTTCACGGAATTTTCTTCCGTATCGTCTCCATGATCGTCTTCACTTTCGTCGGTATCCGCCTGCTGCTGTTGCTCTTCCTGTTCTTGATTTTCGTCGTCACTGTCAGGAGGTTGTTGTTCCTCAGACTCACCGCCGCCATCGCCATCGCCGGGTACACGCACAAGCATGACGAGGATCAGCTCTCCCTGACCTGCAGGGATACCTCTAAACACAAGGGCTTGACCTTGCGCGGCGACCGCCTGCGTATCCAAAGCGTTGACATAATCTTCACCTTGCAACCGTTCTACCCGCGCATGAAGGACAATCCCGCCTTCAGCATCCATGCTCAACGCCGTAGTCTTAAAGGCATGAAGGGCATTAATGGGAAACAAGACTTCTTCGCCCCAAGGCATTTCTTGGCTATTGATAGCGATGGCTTCATACTCGGTATAAGGCAGGTCATTAAAGATTGCAGCGATGCCTTTAAGTTTCTCGTCTATGTTCAGACTTTGAGGCACACCGCCGGAAGCCAAGACAGCGTAGACTTGTCCAATAGGCGCTGGCGGAGCGGACTGGGTCGGCGCGGGAAGGGGCACGCCTTGCATGGACGCCGGATCCGGAGGCAGCATGGGCTGACCCATAGCGAAGAAAGGGCAAGCAAGAAGAAAGGCTATGATAACAAGGGCGCGGCTCATGATTCGCCCTCCTGTGATTTAGGCGTGATCAGGGTCGCTGTGTTGCCGTCAACTTTAACCGATGCGCCGGGTAATTCCGTCACCGCTTGTCCAAAGCGCGACAAAAGTTTTTGCGTATCGTCTTGGGGCGGCTGCTCCTGTTCCTGTTCTTGCTGCTCTTCATCTGCCGTCTGCAACAGTTCCTTTAATTTGAGCTGGGTATGATCCAAATTTTGGCGTAATCCGCTATGATTCGGGAAATGTTTTAAAGCGGCTTCATAACGGCTCACCGCATTACGAAGTGCCGCAATCGCTTCATTACGATTTGTTGGTGAAGCGGCTAAATCGAGTGCTTGTTTCGCAGTCACATTCGCCGCGTTAAAAGCCGCCTCTTCGGCGATGCGTATATTCTTGCTCGTGCTGAGATTGGAAAATCGGCTCCGTGCTTCTTCATAAGCTGTTGCCGCCTCTTCCACAGCACCGGATTCGCTGAAGGCGGTAGCTTTGGCATAGAAGGCACAAGCGGTACCGAATTGCAATTCAGCTGATTCGGGATGATCGACCTGGGCTTCACGGAGCAGCTTCAGCGCACCGTCAGCGTCGCCTTGATTTAAAAGCCGAGTGGCGCTCTGCACCGTTTGCGTCACATCCGCGCCATGCGCAAAGCCGACGCCGATCAGCATACCTATCGATAGGGCAAATAGGAATAATCTATCAACCATGGGAAGCCCTCTCCATGCGTCGCAGGCGTCGTTGGCGCAATATCGGCAAGATGCTTAACCATAGCCCTTCTGCGGCAAAGCAAAGCCATGCCGCGGCGAGAGGCCAGCGATACCGATTGATCATCCGAAATTTAAGGGTGTCTGAAGTATGCCGCGCCCGAACAGCGTCAAATTCTCCACGTAAAAAATCAATGTCTCCATTATCCGGCGTAATGCGCACGTAGGCACCCTTTGCCGCCAATGCGATCTGCGTTAAGGTATCTTCATCGAGCTTAGATATGTGGGTCAGTTGTTGGTCAGGAACTGAAACATGCTGGCGCATCCATTGGGGATATTCGACAACACTGCCCGCAGGATCACCGATGCCGAGGGTGTAAATCACTGCATGAGCCGCAATTTTATGGGCCTCCGCAACAGCGTCTTCCGCCGTCTCCTCGCCGTCGCTGATGAGCAGGATAAGGCGTGTGTTATTGGCGCTATCGCCGAAACGTTTGGCGTCCGCTTCGAAAGCATCGCGTGCCTCCACAAGTGCCGCCGTCAAGTTGGAACCTTCTACACTGAGCGTATCTGTGTCGACTGCATCCAATATGGAACGGAAATATCCTTGATCCAGCGTGAGCGGACATAGATAAGCGGCTTCGCCGGAAAAGAGAATTAAGCCGAAGCGGTCAGCCGGACATGTCTCGAGCAAGGATTGAATCTTTTGACGAGCGCGGATCAGCCGTGACGGCAGCATATCGTCGGCGTCCATACTTCCCGACACGTCCAGCAGGATTAAGATGTCTCTGCTCGTTCGGGTAACAGGCGCCCACTTCTTACCCCAGTGGGGCTGTGCCAAAGCAAGCAATAGGAACAGGATTCCGAAGAAGGAAAGCCAAAATAAAGGGCGGCGGCTGCGCAGCGAATACGGCAGAATCAAACGGTCGGCGAGATCAGCATCAACAAAACGATGCACTTGTTTTTCATGGCGCTTGTCGAAAAAGCGAAGCACAAAAAACACCACGACCAGTGCGGCAACGCCCGCTGTCGCCCATAAAGGCATTTGATGTATGGGAAAATAAAACTCCATATACACTCAATAGTTTGTTCTTGGCATAACTGCTAAGACTCGGTTAAAAAGTAGGGTTGTGTTGAAGGTGTTCATGGCACCATCTCAAACCACAACCGTCTTGATAGTATGGAAGCCAGAAGTAAACAAGCGCCTACAGCTAAAAAGGGCATGAATTCTTCGCGTGCTTCGTAATAATCATTTACGTCGATTTCTGTGGTCTCCATAGCGCTGATTTCATCATAAGCTTTCATCAGCGATTCCGTATCGGAAGCCAAATAATATTTGCCGCCGGTAATATCCGCCATTTGTTTGAGTACTTTTTCGTCAATGGCTTCCGTGCGCATGGGAAATAATCCGTTCCGTATGACAATCTCTTCTGTGGAGCCGGCGCCGATGGTGTAAACCCGAATGCCGTATTCATTGGCTAAACGCGCAGCCGTGACCGGGTCAAGCTCCCCTCTGTTATTAATGCCGTCGGTCAACAAGATCACCACTTTGGATTTTGCCTCGGAGCGGCTTAAGCGTCGGATAGCCAGACCAAGGGCGGAACCGATTGCGGTGCCGTCTTTGTGTTTGGGCGTAATGGAAGCATTTTCTATTTCTCGTTCGAGAATGTCGTAGTCCAAAGTCAACGGGCATTTGGTCCATGCCAATCCGGAAAACAGTATCAATCCAATACGATCCACGCCATAACGAGATTTGTCGCTTTCCCGTCTGCTGTTTACGAATTTTCGCGCTGCTTCACGGGCTACATAAAGCCGATCGTATTGCTTTCCTCCTATGAAAAAGTCAGGCTGCTGCATGCTGCCCGAAGTATCCAGGCAAAGCATAATATCAATGACCCCGGCCCGATCTTTGCAAACGTAATAACCGTGTAAAGGGCCCGCTAAGGCTGCAAGGAGCAGTAAGAGTCCTGCAGCACGCAAAAGTGCGGGGATATGCCGTATAAAATCCGGTGTACCTCTGCGCAGCGACGCTGCCATATCCGCCGTAGAAATGGTTATCGTGCCGGCGGGCCGGCGCATCAACTCCACTATAAGCAAGGCGACGACGACAAGGGCAAGCCAGAAAAATTCAGGATGGGACATGCCGTCAAAAACAAATATAGTTTGTAAGAGTTTCATGCCGCCGTCTCCCGTGTCTGATCCTGTTCATGAGCAGGGATTGTTTCTTTCACAAAGAGACGCACTTGCTTGAAATGTGCGTTGCTCAGGTCTGCCGGCGGATTGAATCGGGCAAACTTGATGCGGTCGCAATGACGCAAAAATTCGGCTAAAAATGTTTCCTGTGTTTCAGAAAATATGCGGTGCTCAGCCGCTGCTTCCATAAGTTCGGGCGTGGTCTGGTCGGGAGCGGCGATTTGAAAACGATCTTCAATGTAGTAACGCAGAATAGCGGATAAATCTACGTAAAACAGTTCTATCTTCCCAAGGTTAGGCAGATCGCGCAACTGCAATTCCCGCAGCCGGTTGAGCGCGATATCCCAAGCGGGAAGCAGGGGCGCCGCCGCTTCTTTTCTTCGACCATAACGCCGGAAGATTGCTAGAAGAAGGAGCGCCGCTGCGGCCGCCGACAACAAAAGGATCCAAAGGCTTTTTTTGAAGGGTGTCTGCGCCGCTAAAATAGCGTCAGGACCAACCATGGCCACAAAATTTTCTGCGGCGCCCCGTTCTGCTTCCGTCAGTTCGCGCGCTTCAAAACTCAGAATGGGCGTTACGATACTTCCTTCTTCCTTCAGGCGCTGCCAGCCAATGTTTAGGGCCGGTAAAATATAAGTGCCCGCAGCAACAGGATCAACGCGGTAGCGCTGCACGTGCACGACTTGACCGGACTGCAGCGTTTCTGTATCGCTTTCTGTTTTCTTGATTTCGATTTGCCCGGGTATATCGCTCATTTCCGGAAAGAGGATCTGCACATCAGGCGCTGCTTCCACACGTACACTATATTCCGCTGTACGATGGAAGGGTATGGATGGCGGAGACAGCCGCACTTCCTGCACCAAAACATCTGATGCTGTTGCCGCCGCCATGCTCAACAGACAAGCTGAGAGTATGAAAATAAAGCTTCTCATACGGCAGCGCGTCCTGATTTGCGCCGCTCACGCATTTTAAAAAAGCGATAAATCTCATCCACATAGGATTGGTCGGTGCGTGTATGAAGTGTGTCAATGCGGTTCCTGCTCAGCAAGGCATCCCGTGCTTGCTGACGTTCTTCCGCCGCACGCTCATAGGCACGACGCACGCGGGGATCGCCTGTGTTGATCATGGTTTCCTTGCCGCTTTCCGCGTCGCGCATTGCCACTCTCCCCACATCGGGCAGGCTAAGCTCTCGTGGGTCCGTTACTGTGACAGCGATAACATCATGATGCCGTTTGGTCGTGCGGAGCGCTGTTTCATAGTCTGTTGCGAAGAAATCAGAAACGAGAAAGACTACTGATTTACGGCGAATCACGCGGCCCAGATAGCGTAGCGCGTTGCTTATGTCTGTACCGGTGCCGCGAGGCTGGAAATACAGCACTTCACGAATAACACGAAGTACATGGCGGCTGCCCTTCTTCGGCGGCACATATAATTCCACCTCATCAGTAAAAATAATTAATCCGACCTTATCATTATTTTTTATAGCGGAAGCTGCCAATACAGCACAGAGTTCCGCAGCCAGTTCATTCTTAAATCGGGCAACACTGCCGAAGCGGCCGGAACCGCTCATATCCACAACGAGCATCACCGTTAATTCGCGCTCTTCTGCCATCACTTTTACATGGGGCTCGCCCGTACGGGCGGTTACATTCCAGTCAATACTACGGATATCATCACCCGGCACATAGGCGCGCACTTCACGAAACTCCATGCCTTGCCCTTTAAATACACTTTGGTATTGGCCTGCGAGAATTTCGTTTACCACACGGCGCGTGCGAATATGAATGCGCCTTATTTTTTGCATGATCTCCTGAGGGATCATTGTGCACGGTCCTTTCCAAGGTTCATACAACAGTCAATAGCATTGCCAGCGATCAAGGAACCGGTACATTGTCCAAGATTTTTCGGATGATGTCTTCACTGGTCATATTTTCGGCTTCCGCTTCATAAGAAATTTTGATGCGGTGACGAAGCACATCCATGGCAACCTGTTTTACGTCATTGGGAAATACATTGCCTTCGCCCTGCACAAAGGCGAGGGCCCGCGCGGCTTGCTGCAAGTAGATGGTGGCGCGGGGAGATGCCCCGTATTCAATGAGAGGTTTGATATTCAGCCCGTAGCTTTCCGGGTCACGTGTGGCGTAAACAAGATCAACGATGTAATTCTTTGCCTTATCATCCACATAGATTTGGTTCACCACTTCCCGGGCTTCGAGTAAAAGCTCGCGCGTCAAAACGGGCTCCACCTTTTGCGGATGCAGCAAATCCACCCGATCCATGATCTGCCGCTCTTCTGTGCGCGTGGGATAATTGACCTTGAGTTTCAACATAAACCGGTCGACTTGTGCTTCCGGAAGCGGATAGGTGCCTTCTTGTTCGATGGGGTTTTGGGTCGCCAGCACCATAAAAGGCGTGTCTAGACTGAAGGTGTTATCACCGATAGTTACTTGCCGTTCCTGCATGGCTTCCAATAAAGCACTTTGCACTTTCGCAGGGGCACGGTTAATCTCATCGGCCAAAATGATGTTCCCAAATACGGGTCCTTTTCTGGTTTCAAATTCACCCGTTTTTGGCGCATAAATGAGGGTACCGATCAAATCGGCAGGAAGCAAGTCCGGCGTGAATTGAATGCGCCTGAAACTACAGTCCATGGCTTGTGCCAAAGTGGTGACTGCCGTGGTCTTTGCCAGTCCCGGCACCCCTTCGATCAAGACATGACCATTGGCGAGCAGCGCCGTGAGCAAACGGTCGATCATATAATGCTGACCAACAATAATTTTTCCGATCTCTTCGCGCAGCCGCGTTATTGCAGGCGTATATTGCTCTACATTGCGTCTGAGGGCTTCAACATTTACTGCCATGGACTAACTCTCCTTTGTCCCATGCTGTTTCATGTTCGTTACATGTTTTTCTACTGCTTTGAAGTCGCCCTCCAGCATGTCATCAGAAGGGCGCACACCGCGATAGCCGGTATCTTCAATACGTGTATCTAGACGCTCACAAAGCGCCTCATCTTTTGTTCCCGATTGCGCCGCAGCAAGATCACAAAGCTGGCGCAAGGCCCGGTAACAGGCATAGAAGTCGCCGTCCAACCTGTGGCGGCGTGCCTTATGCAGTAAGGCTGTCGCCTGTTCAATGGTATTCTCACCGTCGTTTTCCACCTCAGTCTTTTTCTTAAAGCGCAAAACCACGGCCGAAAGAAGCAGGAGGAAGACGAGACTGACGAAAAAGATAAGTGCTATGTTTTTGGCAAGATGTCCCGAGCGTACTTTCACAGGGATCGCGGTGGAATGCAGCAGCTGCGCCGAGGCATCCGCCGCTACAGCCAAGACGCCGGTATTCGATTCCTGATCTGAGGGAATGACGCGAAATTCTAAAGGAGGAATCTCATAGTCCCCTGCCGCTCCCGGAACGAATCCCACTAAAAAAAGTGTTTGGAGCCTACCATCGGCAGAGCGGGCGCGTTCTTCCAAAAGCAGCGTGTCACACCAATCCAAAGCGGGCAGTTCGGGCGCTAAGACCACAAAGGCTTGCCCGGCGTCCTGACTGCCAATAGCGTATTCCACAGGAAATATTTCACCGGGATGGGCATTATATTTTTGCGGATTGGCTTCTATAGTGAAGCTTGCCCAGGCCATAGCGTTCAATAAGAACACCATCACCATGGCAGGCCATTGATAGGAACTGAGTTTGTACTTCATGCCGATGTATAAGCACATATCGTGCCAAGCGCTGATATTGAAACAAACTAAAGAATAACAATAAGATACATATTTTTTGCGGAATCAAAATCCCGCAAAAGCGGAAAGAGAAGGCTTGGGAAACTCCATTTCAGGAGCAGCACCAATAATTTTGAGCGTAAAGATCGTTTACATGGGATCCTGTCCTTCCATTCCTTGCGCCGGCAATTTGTGTAAAGATTCACTACTTCCAGATTGCGAATTGTTTCACAATTTATAACGCTAAACTTTCCTTTCAATGCGGCTGCAAGGAGCAGGATTTACCCTTGAAACAGACTGGTATAAGCGGGTTTTGATGCATCCATCAGACCAATATACGAATAATAATATTTGCATTAGATGTTAAAGATTTTGCTTTCATCACCTCGTTTGTGATACATATTCTGACAACTAAAATGGCATAGACACCATGTCGGGCTGAATGATAGTGTGTCCTTTTAATTGATTTCATAACGGTTCACCCAATCAACAAAACCGCAGCGTTGGTTTGTAAAGGTTATACTTTAGATTTATCTATTTTTTTGGCTTTAAGGATATCATTCACCGGGAGGGCTGGAGCTGCTTTAAATTGTCCCTTCCTGAGTTGTATCCCTTGCCGCTGTCTTTTCGGGATAGATACCGTTTTGAAAGACTCTTTTTTTTTGCTATCGCTGTAACATGCCCTCAGTTGGCCGCCAAAAACATATAGGAGTACCTAGTTTGAAAGATTTTACACGGAACCGAGGGACTTGGATACGAACTTTTCTTTTTTGTTTTCTTGCATCATTCCTTTTGGGCCTGTCTCAAGTTTACGCGGGAGAAGGAGTTTTTTTGCTGGGCAATGATACCCTCCAACTGGGCCGCGCCTCCAGCGGTGTTGCGAGTCCGCGCAGCGCCTATTGGAGTTACATGAATCCGGCGTCTATTGTGGATCTTGATCGGCGTATCGACGTAAACTGGTACAGTGTATTTTCCAAGGTGAAATTAAAACCCCGTGGCCTGATTGGAAACCGCTTAGATGGCACTTTGGTCTCCGATGAACTTTCCAACATTGTCAGTTCCGGATTTATCTGGCCTTTAAAAACAGGCACCTTGGGCGGCGGTCTGTTTATCCCCAGCGGCGCAGGCGTGGAGTATCCCCACTCACGCAATATTATCAGCCGTCTTGTGGGCGGCAATTATGACAGACGACTTGCCTATCAACATTTCCGCGGCGTGCTGTCTTATGCCTATGAATTTGAAAATGGCTGGGCAGTCGGCTTGGGACTCCATGTTTCTATGAATCGTTTTCGAACCGATCATCTCACCCTGTCGCTGCGGGGCGCCCACAACGATAATAAATGGGATCATGCCTATGGTGCCGGCTTCGGTGTTGGCTTTTACAAGCGCTGGGATCAATTGGCCTTCGGATTGAACTACAGTTCACGCCATTGGACTGAGTCCATGCGAAAATACAATGATTTGTTGAGTGCGCCTCTGGACACGCCCCGTGTGGTGCAGGCAGGTTTCGCCTATAAAGTGACGCCCAAGCTGGAACTGACAGCAGACTTCAAATGGCTGCACTGGCGCCGTATCAGAACCTACGGCTCACCCATATTCCGAGGCGCTGGTTACGGATGGACCAATCAGAGCGGCATTAAATTAGGCGTGGAATGGAAAGCGCTGCCTAAATGGACCTTGATGGCAGGTTATGCCTACAGCAATTCCCCGGTTCGTGCCGATGGCGTCTTTTTGTCCGGCCTCGTCCCTGTCGTTGTGGAACAACACGTGACTGCAGGTATATCCCATCAGATCAATCCGAAAAATGCGGTTCATTTTGCAGCTGTTTGGGCTCCGGCACACAAGCTGCGTGAAAGCGGAACTGGTGATTTAATGTCCTTTATGGGTAAAGGCACCAGCATTAAAACGGGCGCCCTATCCTTTGCCTTGGGTTATTCTTATAGCTTTTAACAAGGACGCAACATGATAACCGGGAATGACACGGTCGCCTCTAAAATACGCGGCTGCTTTCCCCTTTGCCGTACGACAAGAATTAATGATACTATCTAAGCAGGTGGAGCATCCCTATTGATTTAACGTTTATCCACGCTTCAGACTTTTGCAATGCGCTTCGGCGCGGGAGATTCGTATAATGGCAGATTCGGAGAAGGCATCGACCATTAACCTTTCAGTAAATGACCGCATTGAACGAGACCGACAGCTAATCAATGATGCACGCGCCAAAGGGAAGGGGCCTTTGTTTGGCGTATTTGTACGGTTATCAGGTCCCGGCTGGCTGCAAAGCGCCATCACCCTTGGCGGCGGCACGCTGTCGAACAGTCTGTATTTGGCAGTGCTCACAGGCTTCACCTTTTTATGGCTGCAGCCTGTCGCCATGGCGGTAGGTGTCGTCATGCTCAGTGCCATCGCCTATGTAACCTTATCCACGGGCGAACGGCCCCTGCGCGCTATCAACACCCATATCAACCCCGTCCTCGGATGGAGCTGGCTATTTGCGTCCATGGTCGCCAACCTAGTATGGAGTATGCCCCAATTCGGGCTTGCCTTGGCCGCCTTCACGAAAATGCTTTTCCCGCAAATCTTGGGCGTAGACGGACCTTTCGGAAGCTACGGCAGGCTCATCGCCGCCTTGTGTATTCTTGCCATTAATATCCTTTTCCTCGTCCTATACAGCTCAGGCGGACGGGGCATGAAAATGTTTGAAACCATTATCAAATGTATGGTCGGTTTAACGGTCCTATGCTTTTTTGGGGTCGTATTCGTCGTTACCCGCAATGGCTTGGCAGACTGGCGTGAATATATGGGCGGATTCATCCCCCGCTTCAACATGATGTTTCAACCGGGTCCGAAACTGCTGCCCTTTTTAGAGCAAGTGCCGGAACAATTCCGCGTATTTTGGACGGGCAAAATTTTGAGCGACCAGCGAGATTTCATTATTTCCGCCTTTGCAACGGCTGTGGGAATTAACATGACCATTATGTTCCCCTATTCCATGATGCGCAAAGGATGGGATCGCGATTTCCGTGGTCTTGCCATCTTCGACTTGTCCACCGGACTCTTAATTCCTTTTTTGATTGCCACCTCGTGCATCGTCATTGCTGCAGGAACGCAACTCCATGCCAAAGCACAGGCGGGGCTTGTTTCGCCCTATGATGAACAGGGCAATCTGATCGCCGTAGAAGCGAGTTTGGTCAAAGGCTTTAACGGTCTGCTGGAAGAACGACTGCGCGATGAAATAGGCGGGGAAGCCTTCGCTCAACTCAGTACCGAAGAAATAGTAAGCCGTACGGAAGCCTTTGAGGAGTCGGAACGGGTTATGGCGGCCATGTTGATCCGTCGTGATGCGCCCCAACTTGCTGCTTCTCTCGAACCGTTGACGGGCTCCACCGTATCACGCTTTGTCTTTGGCTTCGGCATACTCGGTATGGGCATTTCCGCAGCCACCATGCTCATGATCATTAACAGCCTATGCTTTTGCGAATTGCTGAACCGCCCGGCAAAAGGATGGCCGCAACTTGTGGGTGGTGCCATGCCCTCCATATCGCTCTTTG
>JAAYJI010000075.1 GCA_012523015.1 Candidatus Hydrogenedentota bacterium | reverse complement strand
CTATGTAGGACATCCCGATCATAACCGCATTGCCGATCAAGTCAGCTACCGAGAATATGATGTTATCATCCGTACCCTTGATGACATTGTGCCTTCCCCTTATGTTGTAGATGGCTTTAGTAATTATGAGAGTGATGCGTTAGGTCAGATTGTTTGGCGAGGACCTTCCGGGGAGATAGGCGCTACCGATCAGGTATGTTTGCATCCGCCTGCGCTGTTCGCGGCCAATGATCCCGGCAAACCAACTTTCTGGCTGCCCAATCATATGGGCTTGGATTTTTACCGTTCATTGGAACGCAAACATCCCCTCTATCACGGAGACCGTTTCGGTACCACGAACCGCTGGACGCCTACCGATGGCGCTTATGATGACTGGGCAGACAGTATGAGTCTTTTCCAATCAGGTCTCGGCGCGTTTCATCACTTGTGGGATCCCGACGGGGGGGAAAGTTCCTTTGATGCTCCCGGCATTACGCATTTCTACGATAATACGACAGGTAGATTTACCAAAGGAACGCGATTCGTATTTCCCCGTTTCAAAGATGCGTTAAATAATAATCCCTTCAATGAGCGCCGGGCACATCAGCTTTTCGGTCACGCCCTTTACGGTTCACCCTTGCGCATGAATACGCAGGCGCGCCTTTGGGAGAATCCGCCGGATCTTGCCTCTGCCGGTTTCGCATTGAATTTAAATGATGATCTTGACCATAACTACAACCAACGGGTGGGACACCAATTCGCCGGACTCGATGCATACCGCAATACGGGGCACGATTTAATTCAACGCAATTTCGATCTTGGTAACAACGGCTTGACTCAAGCTGCACTCGAACGACGGCCTGCGCTTGATTGGGCATTACGCAATATAGGTCTGAAGAAAAGCGTCTACAATACGCCCGTCGACCTCGCTACTTTGCCCTTCCTTTCCTTCGAACGCATCATTGAAGGGCCTCGATTCAATGTGCGCAGTGACGGGCATTATTTCCCCCGTATGGCGGTGTCGCCCCTTAACACACGCTACTTCGCCTTGGAAATGGACAATATGCCCGTGTTGCCTAATGTCTCAAGCGCCTCCGGTGATCCCCGTTCTGTTTTTGTATCCAATGATATTTTGCGTGTCGTTTACGGTTATGATCCGGATCTCAGTGCTGTCTACGCAAGTCAAGCAGTGCAGGGCGGCGGCATATCCAGTATACGGGTAGATAAAACCAGTCCTGACCCCGATTCTCTGGCCGCTGAGGTGATAGCTGCGTCCACCATGGATCCTGTCGTTTTAACGGTCGGACAAGCCCGTGTTGTGCCCATTTGGCCGGCGTTGCCCGACGCCTACAATCCGGTTACAGAGAGCGCCTTTGATGTCGATGAGCTGCGAGCTTTGTTCCTAAGCCCGGGGAATAGTTTGCCCCATAATTGGACACCTGTATTCTTGTTGGATTTGCCTATGCCGACACCTCATGGACCGGAACTTGAAATCCCCTGGCAAGTGGTGAACTATCCGAGACGCATTTATCCGGCTCCTAATCCGCCTGTAGCTTACAGATTGCCGGCGTCCATAGATTCATTAATTAAGCCCCGATATATTTTTAACGGAGACTATTATATCGCGAAATATTTCCCCGACGCCCTTTCAGAACTTCAAGCCAACAATCGTAATAATATCAATAATTATTTAGCAGACAATATCTGGCCGCGCTGGCCTGTGCCCAGGGTTGCGTCGATCTATCCCGAAACCTATGAAAACACGGCCGCCGCTAACCGTGCTGTCATGTATGTCAGTAAGTATGATCCCATCGTTGGCGAACAGAACAGGCCGGAAGCTCTTTTTGTGTGGGACAGTGACAGTGGACTCGAAAACGGCAGCTATATCGCCTATGTGGGAACCTTCATTCCCGGCATGGAAGATCGGTTGCGGCAAGCAGAAAGCTTATCAGATCTTGCTCAAGTTGGTTTGCAGACACAAAAGATTAATTTACTCCACAATAGCGGTTCCCCTATCTTAAATCTTGACCCGGACAGCTATCAATCGCTTCAGACAAGCGGAAAACACGAACGCTTTGCGCCCCGACTCGCTTTTGAACTGATTACCAATCGACGCGATGCCGAACGAATGCGTGACAGAAGACTCCGCCGTGATCCCGTCGCAGGCGTCTATGGATTGGCCCATCCCGCGGATTGGGGTAAAGAAGGGGATGGCGGTGATGACAGGATTGCCCGTGGTCAAGTCGAACGACCCGACAAGGAAGGCATTCTTCTCTACAGTGCCGGAGCATCGTGGCAGCCTATCCCTGTACACGTGACCGATAACTTCCTCGCCTTGCGCGTTCGCAATAACGGCAGCCCTTCGGAAATCGCATGCGTGACCCGTGTGATACTCGCGCCCGCTCCGCGTACACGGGGTGTCGTCAACATCAATACGGCGGAAACACAGCGCCCTGTAGTGAGCGGTGCCGGAATCAGCAGCACGGAACCTAATTGGGGTGTCGAACTCTTCAACGTGCTCATGGGCTTACCGGGCGTGTCCAATGTGCTCAATGTTACGGGCGACAGAAACTTGCCGCCCTACGACAATGCGGCTTTGGGCTTACCGCACATGGAAATTCCAAAAGCGAGTTATCCCAATCTTGATCCTTTCCGAAAGACCTGGTCGACGGGCGAAGAGTTGGAGATGCTCTATGACTTATGGGGTACCACAGCAGGCGAAAATGTGTATCGGGTGCCGCCGCTCAGGAATCAGTCCTACCCGTTGCTAGCGCCAACGGAACAATATACACCCAGCTGGTCGAAAAATATACATGGCCGCGCCTTACTGCGCTTAGTGGCGTTGATGCTTGAAGGACGTGAAGAACATCCCGACGGTCGTTACTACAAGAATCAAGCGGAATTAATGGACGGCATCTTTAAGGGCGGTCTTGTCCGCGCCGATCATAGTGATGGGCCATGGCCTTTGAGTAATCTTGGAATTCCCGGAGGTCGTTTTATTGCGCCGCCCGATGCGATTAATCCTGTCAACATCTACGAAGCACGTTTCGAAGAGATTATAGAACGGCTCCGACGTATGGGCAATACGTTGACCACACGATCCGATGTCTTCGAAATCATCGCAACAGTACAGTCCGGTAATGGAGCCGATTTCAATAATGATGGTCTTATTGATTATCGTGGAGGCGAATTCTCGACGCAAAATGAGCTGCGCGGCCGTATTATTTATGATCGCCGAGCACGTGCCATACGTCAGGATGAAAAACGCGAATAAAATTTCTGAATTGAAGATTTCATAAAAATGAAGCTAGACACGGCAAATGAAGATCTTGCTGTGATAGGAAGTGTTAAATTTCCACTGATAATGAGGGTGTAGGTCTGCGTCCCCGCGCAGGTCTACACCCTTCGTTTTTTTTAAGTATAGCTTCGTTATAAGAGGGTTTCTCTTAAATCAACGGTCAAGCCCAAGGGCTTCGCAGAAGCGCCGCCACGACTTGCAGAAATTCCCAAACTATTTTACATAATCAATCAACTTCGCATTTACGCGTCATATTGTTATAATCAGACACACTGACCCTTAAACATCTAATTACAACTACGCCTGCTTTTACCTTGAGGAGTATGAGATGAAGTATCTCGGAGTATTTTCTTGCTGTTTTTTAAGCCTTATTCTTGTCCATGCTTTCGCCTTCGCACAGGCGCAGGACGCGACCTTATACCGCGATACCTGGGGCGTGCCCCATGTCTATGCAGACAGCTTGGTTGAAGCCGCCTATGCCTTGGGATATGCCCAGGCGGAAGATCGTTTGGAAGACATCTACAAGAACGTGCGTACCGCCACCGGTACCATGGCGGCCGCTTATGGAGAAGAATTTGTCGATCAAGACTTTTATCTGCGCGTATTTAAGAACGCTGAATTTTGTGAACAGTATTGGGATAATGCCCCTGCAAACATACGGGATATTTGTGATTCTTTTATGAAAGGCGTTGCGTCTTATGTGAAGGAAAATCCCGATAAAGATTTGGATTCGGCTACACCCTTATACGGCTGGCATTGTGTTGCCATTGGCCGTACCATGCTGCTGAACTGGCCCCTCGGTGTGCTGCAAGATGAAGTGAAAGCGAAACATCAAGCGCCGGGCTTCGGATCCAATGCCTATGCCGTCGCCCCTTCACGTTCCGCCGAAGGTTGTCCCATTCTCATGACCGATCCCCATCTCACTTGGGAAGGGATGGCAGTCTTTTACGAAGCACAAATGCATACGAAGGCCGAGGATCTGTGCGGCTACTTTATTGTAGGTTCGCCTTTACCCGTCTTAGGGCATAGTGCCCACTGTTCTTGGGCATGCACGACCGGTGGACCCGATACTTCCGACGTCTATATGGTCAAGCTCAAACCCTATAGTCTGCTTGAATATGAATACAATGGCGCTTGGCATCCCATGGAAGTGGACATTATCAGCATAGAAGTGAAGGATGGTAAAACACAAAATAAGCCTGCCCTCTATTCACTCTATGGGCCTGTATTGGAATTTCCCGACGTTGAAAAAGGGATCGCCTATTGCGGTGCCACCCCCTACTATGATCAAGTCGGGATGATGGAACAGATGTACGCCATGGCACAAGCGCGCAATTACGACGAATTTTACAATGCCTTGGGTATGAATCAATTCATGGAACAAAATATACTCTTTGCCGATCGCGACGGTAATATTGGCTATGTCCGTACAGGCCGTACGCCTATCCGTCCTGAAGGCAACTATGATTGGTCGGTTCCTGTTCCCGGCGGCTCTGATGCGACGCGTTGGTTGGGCATTCACGATATTGCCGACCTTGTGCAAGTGAAAAACCCGCCTCAAGGATATTTCCAAAACTGTAACGTCAGCCCTGCCGTGATGATGGTCGATTCTCCCATGACGCCCGACAACTATAAAAACTATATCTATAACGTGCTTTGGGATAAAGACAGCCCCCGAGGAAAGCGCTTATTAGAATTGCTTGACGCAGATCCCCTTATTACCAAAGAGGCTGCCATAGACTATACCCTCGACAACTATGATATCCTTGCCACGCGCTGGCAGGAAGCGCTGAAAGCCGCCGCCGAAACCATGGAACAGCAGGTGGGAGCAGATCCCGAACTCGCCAAAGCGGTACAAGATTGTTTGGCATGGGACGGACGCTACACCAAGACAGTCACTGCCGCCACCACCATGAAATTTTGGCGCTTGAAATGTGAAAACGAAATTGATATTGTAGCCATCGCCGATGAACAACCCCTTTCCCAAGAAGATCACAGCAAAATGATAGCACTGTTACAGGAAACTGTGGCTGAATTAAAAGAGACTTATGGAGCCGCTGCAGTGCCTTGGGGCGAAATTCACGTGGTAGGTCGGGGCGACAAGTTCTTCCCCACCCAAGGAGCCGATTTTGGCGGTGGAAAAGACAAAAAGAATTTTTCCGAAACAGTCTTTGACATTTCTTCCCGAGAAACACCCAAAGGTTCGGGCAAATATGTTGCCCGAAGCGGATCGAGCACGCTCATGATCTCATTCCTCCATGAAGACGGTATTGAATCCTATAGTGTGGTGGCTTGGGGACAAAGCGGACATCCCGATTCGCCCCATTACGTGGATCAGGCGGAAAAACTTTACAGTGAACGGAAAATGAAGCCCACGTGGTTTAAAAAAGAAGACTTATTAAACAATCTCGAATCCGAAAAAACGATTACAATTCAATAAGTTAAGGCAACATACAGTCTTGTGGTGAACGCGATACTTGCAGACACGGTGATTCCAAAAGGAAAAATCCCGGTCTGGTACCCATAGTAATGAGAATGGCAGCACTGTCATTATCCTTGCCATCACAACCGGAAAGATGAGGAAGTAATGAGCACATTTAATGGACATGAACGTCGGCGATATACACGCTGTCAACGTAATCTGCAGGTGAAATTTGATGATGGGGATCCGGGCGTGCTCAATCACGTGGATAACATCAGTGAATCCGGTGTTTTATGCCATACCATCAAACCCGTCGCGCTGATGACTAAAATCGGGGTTATTATAGAATTGCCTAAACCCGTTGACTATCGCCTGGAAACACCGGGAATTGTCGTGCGCTGTGATCAGGATGAGTTGGGAGATGATAACTTCAAAATTGCTATTTTTTTCCCACACGTCACAGAAGAAGATAAAAGCGCAATCCGACAATTCATTTCTTTTGACGAAGGCGATAAAGCCGGGAGATAATAGCAGCAGCGCTCCAAATGCGGCGTTTAGACCAAAGATTAACTTGCCCCTTTACCTCTTTTTTTTGACTGCCCTTTCACAGTAAAAGAAGGGATGGGCAGGCGATAAGGGGTTATATGGGCACTACATATCGATTTTATCAATGAAACTTAGTGACAAAGTATCAAGTCAAAGCAATGATTCATTGACCGCTTCAGTGTGCCAATAGCCTTCATTCACCAAAGCCCCATTTGGAATTAATCTCCCTTTTATTCAATTGAATTATTGAACAAACATAAAACACTAGGGCGTTAATATAGGGTATAATTCTTTACAATAAGGCATTATTCTTTGTATAACGAGTAAAACAGCTGTCTTGTAGGTGGTTGTGGATTAAAT